>NZ_CDWTMO010000063.1:0-20447 GCF_977946435.1 Frankia sp. CgKIO3
TTTCAATGCAAATCCCTACGGCCGCACGTGGGCGGTCGTGGCCGAGGTACTGGGCGCGGTGACGCTCTCGGCCATCTTCACCATCGGCATGCGCCTATCCCGCCCAGCACCACCGACCGATCCGGCGCACCCGGCCCCGGCTGCGATCATAGAGTCTGATACTTAAAGTAAATCTGCCATTACTCCGCAGCCCTCGGGGATCAGGTACAAGAGCAAGAATCGGCCATTCTCGGCCCAAGGCGCTCTGCGCGGCATGGTCGGCATGCGACGATCCGGTGGCGGACAGGTGCCCTGGAGCTTGCCCCACGCAAGGCCCGATATCAGCGTCCCACGGATCGAGGAGTCGCCGCGAATGTCCGATACCCGGTCGCGGCTGGGATGGCATCCCACCGCCATCGCCGTCCTAGTGATCCTGACCACCATCGTCCTCGCCTTCATCGGCCAGGTCCTCGGCAAAGGCGGCCGTGGCCAGACTCTCGTGAACACGCCCTCAACGCGGTCGGCGGCACCGACACAGATGCCGCTCGATCCCCCGATGAAGAAGAGGCTGCGTTCGACCACGTGCACGACCGTGCGGATCATCGCCGGCCAGCCCCGCACCTCCTACTCGCAGTACGCGAGCACACTCGCGAAGCTCATCAATGATCCGGCGCTGAACGGCGGCAACGGGTGGCGCTCCTCTCCCGATTCGGACACGAACGGGACGTCCCAGAACCTCAAGAATCTCGGAGTTCCGGAGAACCAGCACTGCACTCTCGCGCTGGCCCAGCTCAATGTGGTGGTGGACGCTCAAAACGGCCGAGGCGACTTCACCGACGAGGCCGTCGAGGGCCTACGCCTCGTCGGCCAGATCTACTACGACGTTCTCCAGCTCATCGTCCCGACCAACTCCAGCATTCATAGCGCGGACGATCTGTGCGGCAAGACGGTCGAAAGCGGAGTGCTCGACTCGGGCACCCACCAGATCGCCTCCGTGCTGTTCCGTCAGATCACCCGGGTAAAAGGAGCGGGCTGCGTCATCCGTCCGGTGACCGGGAACCGGATAGCCGAGGCTCTCCAGAAACTTCATCCCACCGGTGCGGATCACGCCGACGCGGTCCTGTGGGCGGCGGGCGCTCCCACGATGGCGGTCCAGGAATACAACGACAGCTACCAGAAGATCAGATTCGTGCCACTCGACGACTGGCAATCGGCGATCCAGCGGGACTGGTACTCCCAGTACCTCGATGTCGGAGCCAACGTCTTCACAAGGGCCGCTATCGAGCCGGGTGACTACAACATCATCCCGTCCCAGCCGACACAGACCCTCGCAGTGCCGAACGGCATCGTCGCCAGCAAGTACGCCGACGCCGCGCTCGTCGAGTTCGCCGCCCGGATGATGGGTGAACACTCCGCCGAGTTCAAGGCCACCCTGTGGACCACCCATCAGGCGCAGGCGCGCCGCCTCGATTTCGCGACTCCCGGCTCCTTCATCGCGACCAACATCTGCCGGTACGTCCCGCTACATCCGGTAGCGGAGAGATACTATACACATGTGCTCGGTTATCCGACGGGATGCCCGGCCCCGACCCCCTGACCTCCGGTTCACTTGTTGACCCATCAAGAGGGTGGCCCGTAGCGTCGATCCAGGCAAGCGCCAGGCAACGGGTAGGCGACACGGGCAGGGCAACGGTCGATCCGCCGTCATTGTGATGATTGTGACGTGTGATGGTTGTGACGAGGGAGAGCCCATGGAGAACGCAGTCATCGTCGATGGGGTACGCACGGCGTCGGGACGGGGCAAGCCGGGTGGGGCGCTGTCCGAAACCCATCCGGTGGAGCTGCTGGCCACCGTGCTGAAGGCACTGATCGCCCGCAACGACCTTGATCCGGCGCTGGTTGACGACGTCATCGCCGGGTGTGTCGACCAGGCCGGCGAGCAGGCCGTCAACATCGGGCGCACCGCGGTGCTGGCGGCCGGGTTCCCCGAGTCGGTGCCGGCCACCACGATCGACCGCCAGTGCGGGTCGAGCCAGCAGGCCGCCCATTTCGTCGCGCAGGGGGTGCTCG
The DNA here is from genome assembly GCF_977946435.1 of Frankia sp. CgKIO3. Lineage (NCBI taxonomy): Bacteria > Bacillati > Actinomycetota > Actinomycetes > Frankiales > Frankiaceae > Frankia > Frankia sp. CgKIO3. The sequence goes on from NZ_CDWTMO010000063.1 coordinate 2,050, forward strand.
CCGGCGCCTACGACATCGTCATCGCCGCCGGGGTGGAGTCGATGAGCCGGGTGCCGATGGGCTCCACCACCCTCGGCAAGGACCCCAACGGCCCGAGCCTGCACGCCCGCTACCCGGAGGGCCTGGCCCACCAGGGCATCGGCGCGGAGCTCGTCAGCGCTCGATGGAAGATCAACCGGGAGGACCTGGACATCTTCTCCGCGCGGTCGCACCAGCTCGCGGCGGCCTCCGCCGCGGCGGGGGACTTCACCGGGGAGATCGTCCCGGTCGAGATCACCCTTCCGGACGGCACGACAGCCCAGCACACCGTGGACGAGACGGTCCGAGCGACCACGACCGTTGAGACGCTGGCGAAGCTCAAGCCGTCCTTCTACACCGAGGCGTACGCTGCCCGCTTCCCGGAAATCACCTGGAACATCACCCCGGGTAACTCCTCCCCGCTGACCGACGGCGCCTCGGCCGTCCTGATCATGAGCGAGACCAGGGCGAACGAGCTCGGCCTGCGGCCACGGGCCCGGTTCCACACGTTCGCGCTCGCCGGGGATGACCCGTTGCTCATGCTGACCGCGCCGATCCCGGCGACCCGCAAGGCGCTCAAGCGCGCCGGTCTGAGCATCGACGACATCGACACCTTCGAGGTCAACGAGGCGTTCGCGCCCGTGCCGCTCATGTGGGCCCGGGACACCGGTGCCGACCCGGCGAAGCTCAACCCGCGCGGGGGCGCCATCGCGCTGGGCCACCCACTGGGTGGATCGGGCACCCGCCTGCTCACCACGATGCTCAACTACCTGGAGGCCACCGGCGGCCGTTACGGCCTGCAGACGATGTGCGAGGGCGGCGGCCTGGCCAACGCCACCATCATCGAACGGCTCTGACCTCCACCGGCCGATCCACCGGCATCGCCCTGGGCACCGTGGGAGCCGGCCCGGTCACGCCGTGAACGCGGCCACGGTGAGCTGCCGCACGGCGGGATCCCGGCATGCCCGCGTGTCCGGGCCGGTCAGCCGCAGCGCCTCGGTGTTCCCCGGCGGGTACACGCGCAGCACGGCGACCGGCGCGGTCCCCGAGGGAGGTGTGCAGCCTTCCGCCACGCCGAGATGCAGGATGCGCAGGACCGCCGTCGCGGCGCCCCCGGGCACGAGCCGCACCGGCGCGCCCACCGGCCCCGTGTGCTCCGCCGCCGCGCCCACCTGCCGGCCGGCCGCGTCCACGAACGACACGCCAGGGAATCCGCGTACCACGCAGGGGCTGTGACCGATGTTGGTCAGGACCAGCCGTTCGTAGTCGCTGCCCGCGGTTCCCTGGCGGTCGATGCTGCTCAGAGCGAGTTGAGCGGTCCGGCACCGGGCCGCCACCGGCGTCGCCGGAGCCGCCACCGCGGTGCCCCCGCCGCCGCCCGGGCCCGGGCCGCATCCGGCGACGAGGATCGCCGTCGCGGCCAGGGCGAGTACCACCGGAAAAACCCTCCCATGAGACCTGTGCATGACGACCTCCTCGTCGCGCGGCGAGCCGGCGAGCCGGCAAGCCACCCGGTAATGTCACCCAATCCCTTCCCGCTGCTACCTTCCGTGACACCGTCGGGGATCCGTCATATCGGGCTCCAGGGCTCTTGTTCTCATCGGCGCGTCCGGTTCCTCACCATCGCGTCCGGCCCACGCCCGCCGATCGACCGTTCTCCAGTACCGGGCCGGCCGGGCCACGACACCGGACCGGCTGGCCGGCCGGCCCACACAGTGATCTTCTACTGAGGCCCACTCAGGGTCTGGACCGTGCGCCGACCAGAGGTCATCGTGAAACGAACGGGCTATGAAGCGCGTTGTTGCCGCGTGACGGGGTAGGCCCGCGGGCCGGGTCGCCCCGCACCGACCGGAAGGGATCATGAAAGTCTCCGAAGATGCCGGGTGTAGTTCCGGCCGACCCACGCGCGAGGAAGCGCCCGCGGGGGTCGACCGATGATCGAGGCGCTTCTGTTGGTACTCAGCCTGGTGCTCGTGGCCGCCTGCGGCGTTTTCGTCGCGGCCGAGTTCGCTTTCGTCACGGTGGACCGGCCCTCGGTGGAGCGGGCCGCCGAGCGCGATGATCGGGGCGCCCGCGGGGTACTCACCGCACTGCGCGGTCTGTCCACCCAGCTGTCCGGCGCCCAGCTCGGGATCACCATCACCAACCTGGCGATCGGTTTTCTGGCGGAGCCCGCCATCGCAGGGCTGCTCGAGGGGCCGATCACCTCGCTCGGCGCCCCGGACGGGCTCGCCCGGGCGGCGTCGGTGGCGATCGCCCTGGTCCTCGCGACGGGCCTGACGATGGTGTACGGCGAGCTGATCCCGAAGAACCTGGCGATCGCCCATCCCCTCGGCACCGCGTTGGCGGTGCAGGCTCCCCAGCGTGCCTTCACGAAGGCCACCGGCCCGCTGATCCGCTCGCTGAACACCACGGCGAACGCGCTGCTGCACCGCCTCGGCATCTCGCCACGCGAGGAGCTGGCCTCGGCCCGTTCGGCTCAGGAGCTGTTCTCCCTCGTCGGGCGGTCTGCCGAGCACGGCACCCTCTCCCACGAGACGGCGACGCTGGTGCAGCGCTCCCTGCTGTTCGGTGACCGGACCGCCGAGGACGTCATGACACCCCGGATGCGCATGCGCACCGTCCATGCCGACGAACCGGTCAGTGAGGTTATCACCCTCACCCGGCGCACCGGGCACTCCCGCTTCCCGGTACTCGGCACGGACAGCGACGACGTCGTGGGCCTCATCCATGTGAAGAACGCGGTCGCCGTCCCCGAGGACGCCCGGGACGATACCCCGGTACGCGACGTGATGGTCCCGCCGGTGACCGTGCCCTCGACGATCCTGCTCGACCCCTTGCTGGAGACACTGCGTGCCGGCGGCATGCAGATGGCGATCGTGGTCGACGAGTTCGGCGGCACCGACGGACTGGTCACCGCCGAGGACCTCATCGAGGAGATCGTCGGCGACGTTGTCGACGAACACGATCGGGTCAGCCCGCGCGCCCTGCGCCGACGGGACGGCAGCTGGCTGCTCTCCGGCCTGCTGCGCCCGGAGGAGGCCCGCAACGTCACGGGGATCGACATCCCCGCGGACGACACCTACCAGACCCTGGGCGGTCTGATGGCCCGGGCACTGGGACGCATCCCCGGGGCGGGCGACACGGCGGCCGTGGAGGGCGTGCGGTACACCGTCGAGCGGATGGACGGCCGGCGGGTCGATCGGATCCGCCTGGATCCGATCGCGCCGACGGGCGCCACGCCGGAGAGGGCTACGGACCCGCCGGTCGCGGACCCCGCGGATCGCCGACCCGGCACAGGCCCGGCAGGCCCGGCCGCTGAGGAGGCCGAGGAGGCTGAGGATGCCGAGACCGCCTCGGTCGGAAGGGCGGGGTGGGGATGACCGACCTGCTGGCGATCGTCGCCACCGTCGTCCTGCTGGCGCTGAACGCGCTGTTCGTCGGAGCCGAGTTCGCGCTGATCTCGGCCCGGCGGTCGAGCTTGGAGCCGATGGCCGAGGCGGGCTCGCGGCTGGCGAAGATCACCCTTGGGGCGATGGAGAACGTCTCGCTGATGCTCGCCGGGGCGCAGCTCGGCATCACCGTCTGCACCCTGGGCCTCGGCGCTCTCGGGGAACCGGCGGTCGCGCATCTGCTCCGCGGACCGTTCGAGGCGGCCGGGATGCCCTCCGCCCTGCTGCACCCGGTGGCCTTCGCCATCGCGCTGGGCCTGGTGACCTTCCTGCACGTGGTCGTCGGCGAGATGGTCCCGAAGAACATCGCGCTGGCGATGCCGGAGCGTGCGGTCCTGCTGCTCGCCCCACTCCTGGTCGGAGTCGTCCGCTGCGGCAAACCGGTCATCGCGCTGCTCAACACGATCGCGGCCGTGTCGTTGCGGCTCGTCGGCGTCGAACCGAAGGACGAGATCGCGAGCGTCTTCACCCGCGACGAGGTCGCCGGACTCATCGAGGAGTCGCATCGGGAGGGTCTGCTCGCCGAGGATGAACACGACCTGCTGACCGGGGCGCTGTCGTTCGAGGAACGCACCGCGCGTGCCGTCCTGCTCCCGCCGGACGGGCTGGTCACCGTGTCCCCGGCGGTCACTCCCCGGCAGGTCGAACAGCTCGCCGCGCGCACCGGATTCACCCGCTTCCCGGTGCGGGACCCCGAGGGCGGACTGATCGGCTACCTGCACCTCAAGGACGTGCTGGAGACCCGGCCGGAGCGGCGGTCCAGCCCGGTCGCGGCCAAGTGGACCCGGCCGCTAGCCCGAGTCGGCGCCGACGACAACCTGCGGACGGCGCTGGCGACGATGCAGCACTCCGGCGCGCATCTGGCCAGGGTCACCGACGCCGACGGTACGGTCCTCGGGCTCGTCGCGCTGGAGGACATCCTGGAGGAGCTGGTCGGGGAGATCCGCGACGACGCCGTTCGCACGGTCGTGATCCCCACCCACCAGCCCGCCTGAACCGTCCGGTCCCGTATCTCCCGGTTACCTTGCCTATCCAGAGGCTTCGGTGTCCGATTTATCCCTCTGGATAGGCAAGGTGGGGATCAGCGGCGGGGTTCCCGGGCGACGATGACCGCCATCGACCGCGCCCACCAGTAGCTGCAGTCCGCCGGCGGCTGCAGGCCGTCGACGACACGCACGCTGAAGGTGCGGAAGTGGCGGAGCAGGGCCCGCTGATGCCGCCGGGACACCGAGTCGATCTCGTTCGAGTAGTAGGTGAACGAACCGCCGTCGGCCAGGTGGTCGGCGGCGTGCGCGAAGAAGTGCTCGGCGAAGGTGGGGCTGCGCACGAAATACTCGTCGACCTCGGTCTCGTCGAGGGGATAGGTGTCAAAGAGAATGCCGTCAAACCGGCCGAGGCCGGGTATGGCCTCCTGCCAACGCTCGGTGATGATCTCCACTCCGCGGCGCCCCGCGGGGCGGGCCCACTGCTCGGCGACGCGCACCGTGGCCGGGTTCGCCTCGATGATCGTGTGCCGGGCCGGGCCGATCTCCTGGACGAACCCGGCGGACAGGCCCAGGCCGAACCCGACCTCGAGGACGGTACCGCCCGGCTGGGTCACCTCGGCGGCCAGCGCCCGCATCAACGGCGCCTCCCAGGTCTGCATCACCTCCTGGCCGGAGACGAGCAGCGTGCCCTCGACCACCGCGGGGACCGCCGCGTCGATGGCTGTGTCGATCGTCGGACGAGGCGCCCCGGCCACCATCGTGCCGGCCGTCTCGTCCAGCGCGCTGAGATCGGCGACGAACTCGTCGAGGGCCCGGTCGAGCAGCAACCGCCGTGGCTCCTCGGAGACCGGGGCGAGCAGGGACCGCGAGGTCGGGGTCAGTGTCACGTCGAACTTTGCCGCGCGGCGGAGCACAGGGCCTCCCAGATCATGCATCTTTGCCGGTATTGCGCTATATTCCGTCCATACTGGTTCTGTCCATACTGCGATCTTCTATCCTTTACTGCGATACTTTGCCTGTGCGCCCGCGCCGGTCCAGGCATCCGCCGTATCTGAGAAGGTCGCCGGTCTCGGCGTACCTTGGGAGCGGGGCAGGGCGTGCGTGGCCGTTGTCCCACTACGGGAGTGGGACACGGTGACGGGGGCGACGCCGTGCGCCCGCTCCAGCTGACCGATCCGCGGCGGCTCGGGGTCTACCAGGTGATCGGCCGGCTCGGGCAGGGCGGCATGGGCACCGTCTTCCTCGGCCGGACACCCGACGGAAGCGCCGTCGCGATCAAGATGATCAGGCCGGAGCTCGCGCAACGGCCCGAATTCCGCGCCCGGTTCGCCCGCGAGGCCGAGAGTGCCCGCCGGGTTCGGCGGTCCACCACGGCCGCCGTGCTGGACGCAGATCCATACGGGCCCCAGCCCTATCTCGTGACCGAGTTCGTCGAGGGTCCGACGCTGTCGAGGCGCGTCTCCGTGCGGGGGCCGCTGCGGCCCGCCGATCTCGAACAGCTCGCAGTCAGCGTGACGACCGCCCTGAGCGCCATCCACGCGGCCGGGATCGTGCACCGCGACCTCACCCCCGGCAACGTCCTGCTGTCCCCGGTCGGCCCCAAGGTGATCGACTTCGGTCTGGCCCGCGAGCTCAACGCGGACACCGACCTAAGCCACAACGTCCGGCATGCCATCGGTACGCCCGGTTACATGTCCCAGGAGCAGATCCTCGACGCACCGATCACCTCGGCGGTCGACGTCTTCGCCTGGGGCGCCGTCATGATCTTCGCCGCCACCGGGCACGCGCCGTTCGGCACCGGTCGCATCGACGCCATTCTTTACCGCATCGTCAACGAGCCACCGCGGCTCGACGGAGTTGGCGGCGAGCTGCGCAACCTCGTCGAGATCGCGATGGCGAAGGACCCGGCGGCCCGGCCGAGCGCGGAGGAGCTGCGGACAGCGCTGATCGGCGGGGGTAGCCTCCCCGCGCGCCCGGAGCCCGGCACCAGACCGCCCGGACCGCCCGGCACCGCGCAGCCCATCGGACGTGCCCGCCGCTGGGCCCGGCGCCGGCCATCAGGCGCCAAGGGGCCGGCGCCCAGGCCCGGAGCCGCCCGGCAGCACGGGCGGCACGGGCAGCACCGCCGCGAACGTGGCGGACATGCCCGTCACCCAGCTGTCCCCGCCGCCTGTCGCCTCGCCGCCGCCGATTCCAGCCCGGACCCCGCCGCCGATACCGGCCCGGACCCCGCCGCCGCGTGGACAGCCCGGGTCGGTACCCCCGCGTCCAGCAGGAACCCCGCACCCGCCGGCACTCAGTCCATCACCGGCCCCGTCGCCACCGGCCCCGTCCAGGCGGCGGCGGTCGCGGACGGCACTGCTCGTCACCGGACTCGTCACCGGACTCGCCATCGCGATCGCCGCCGCGGCAGTGATGATCATTGTGCCGCGCGGCGGTGGCCCGTCGCCGGTTTCGGCGGCCGACCGCGCGTCCATCTCGTCACGCCTGGCCGCGGACACGGCGGCCCAGCGGGCCCGGCAACCGGGCCTGGCCTCCCGGCTGAGCCTCGCGGCCTACCGGATCGCCCCGACGGAGGCCGCGTGCGCGGCCGTCCTCGCGTCCTTCGCCCAGTCCACCGCCGCGCGGATCCCCGCCGGTCCCGCGGCCTTCTCCGACATCGTGCTCAGCCCGGACAGCACGACCCTCGCCGGCACCGACGACACCGGCCGCCTCCACCGCTGGAAGGTCGACGCTGCCGGCCGACCCACCGCCACCGCCGGGGGTTCCGCGAACGACCATGCGCACGGCGTCGTGTTCGACCGCTCGGGCACCCGACTCGCGACGGGTGGGGAGACCGACGCCGGCCGGCTCTGGGACATCGCCGATCCGGCGCGCCCCCGGCCGCTCAGCACGCTCGACCCCCAGGCCACGCCGGTCCATCGGCTCGCGTTGTCGAGCAGCGCGCATCTGCTCGTCACCGCCGGCGAGGACTGGTCGGTGGGGCTGTGGGACGTCGCCGATCCGGGGCGGCCCGTCTCGATACAGCTGCTGATCGGCCGCGCGGGGCCGGTGACGGACGTGGCGCTGCGGCCGGACGGCGCCGTCCTCGCCATCGCCGGCGCCAGCGGCACCGTGCAGCTGTGGAACGTCCGCGGCCCCCGCAGACCCGTCCAGATGGTCTCTGGTGCCCGGCCACACCGGCGCGGTGAACACCGTCGCGTTCAGCCCGGACGGACGGCGGCTGGCCACCGGCGGCGACGACCGGATCCTGCAGGTCTCCAACGTCGGCGATCCCGACCATCCGCGGGTCCTGCGCCGGCTGTCCGGCCACACCGCCCCCGTCGCCGCCGTCGCCTTCACTACCGACGATCATCTGGTGAGTGCGGACGGCGGTGGCGCGGTCGCCTACTGGGACCTCTCCGCCCCCACACCCGCGATGACCCCCCTGGGCATCCTGGACGCACCCGCCCGGGCGGTGGCCGGGACCGGCACCGAGACCGGCACCAAGACCGTCGCGCTGACCACCGACAAGGGGTCGGTCCTCCTCAGGACGCTCGACCCGGCCAGGCTGCGCCGGCTGGCCTGCGCCAAGCCGGGCGCGGCCCTGAGCCCGGCCGAATGGAGCCGGCTCATTCCTCGCCTCCCCTACACCGACTCCTGCTCCGGTTAAGGCCCGCTCCCCGGCTCCGCCGAACGCACCCCTACCAGAGAAACGCACTCCCAGCAGGGCGCTCGCCCGAACTAATGTTCGGGCGAGTCGAACGTCTGTCGATGGCAGCGTACGGCACGTGACAGGGCCGAGCTGCTCCCCGAGCTAGCCAAGTCCCTCACCGCCGTCGGCGTTGACTCCCGCATAACAGCGGCCCCGTATCACCCCCTTGGGGAGGATCGCGGATCGGTGTGTCGACCCCCGTCGCCCGATCGGCACGATCGGCACCGTCATCAGACAGTCGACGACCGCGCGACAACGCGACAGGTCTAGCGCCATCCGCGTCTGCCCAACCTGTCCGCCGAGCCCCACGAGACCGGCTGGCTAGGCCGGCATGGGTCCCACGCCGGTCGTCAGGCTCTCGAGCTTGGCGACGTTCTCCCCGACCGTGTCGTCGTTGCGGGGGATGTAGTGCGCGTCGAAGGCGATCTTCCGGCCGTTTTCCAGGTAGTAGCGCAGGAAGGCGGCGGTCGCCGGCCGGCGCAGGGCGTCCGTGCGGGCGTAGACGAACAGCGGCTTGCACAGCGGCAGGTAGACGCCGGTGCCGACCGGCACGGCGTTCGGCGCCACGCACCCGTCACCATTGTTGATTTCGACGCCGCGCAGCTTGGTGCCGAAGGTCTCGTAGGTGGGGAAGTCGAGGTAGCCGATGGCCGAGCGGTCGGCGGCCACGTCGTTGGCGACCCCGCTGAGATCGGCCTGCCGGTAGTCGCGGGACCGGTCGCTGGCGTTACTGATCGTGGCGTTGAACACCTGCGCCTGCACGGAGCCGCGCGGCGGCCCGACAAACGTGATCGGCTCGTCCGGGAAGGACGGGTCGATCTGACTCCACCGGATGACGGCGGAACCGGCCCCCCACACCTGCTTGACTTGCCGCAGGGTCAGACAGTGCAGCCAGGTGTTCTGCGGGTTGACCACGATCGGCAGGGTGTGGTGCGCCACCTCGAACCCGACGACCTTCTTCTCGCAGTCGGGGTTCTTGACGAATCCGGGATTGAGTTCGAACGAGGCGCCGGCGATGTCGGCCTTGCCGCTGCACAGCGCGGCGAAACCGTCCTCGGTCGTCGTGGGCTTGATGCTGACGGTGACGTTGCGTTGCACCTGACGGAACTCGTTGTAGGCGGTCTCGGTAATCGGGGCGACCTCCGAGGATCCCGCCACCCGGACGAGGTTCACGGCGGAGGCGGGTGGCCCGGTCGGGCCGGTGGCGGATGGGGCCGGCGACGCGGTGACCACCGGGGCGGCCACCGCGTCCGCCCCGGAGTCCGCCCCGGAGTCACGGCCGGTCAGCACCACGGCGAAGGTCGCCCCGAGGGCCAAGAAGAGGACCACGACAATGGCGGCGACGACCGTGGCCCGCCGGGACCCGAAGATTCCCCGGCTGTCCCCGGCGGAGGCACCGTGCGGGCCGCCCGCACCGCCCGTCGAGAGGTCCGAGGGCAGGTCGAGCTTCCCCGGCGGCCCGAGCAGAACGTGGTCCCGATCGGCGCCCACCGGCATGAGGCCGGGCGGGATCCGGTGACCGGGCGTGTCGGACGGGCCCGGGCCGTCGGCGGCGATCCCCGGCGGTGGGGGATCCGCCGCGCCACCCGAGGAGATCACCGTGTCGTCCCCGGCGCCCGAGCCGTGCAGCGCGGAGCCGTCCGGGCCGCTGAGCACCGTCGCCGCGACCGTCACGCCGTCCGCCTCCGGCACGCCTCGGACCCCGGCCGGACCCACTGTGCCCGCGAACCCCCTCGGCCCGGACAGCCCCCCGGCCCGGACAGGAAGGGCGGCCGCGAGACCAGGTCCGCGGCGTCCGGCGGCCGGATCACCGCGGTGACGTCGGAGGGCTCCTGGGCGGAAGGTTCCTCGGCGTCACCGGCATCGCCCGACGCGCCGGAACCGCCGGCGGCCACCGCCCCGACGGCTCCGAAGGCTCCGGGCACACCCGGAACACCGACCGCGCCGAGAACACCCGGAACACCGGGTGCACTCCCGGCACCGACGGCGCCGAACCGGTCAGCGAGGTCGGCGGCGAGCAGCGCCGCGCCCATCGCCACATCCGCGTCCGAACCGTGGTCGATCCGGCCGATCCCGCTGAAGGTCTCCCGCAGCCGGCGGGCCACCAACGGAAGGTGGGAGATCCCGCCGGACAACAGGATCCGGGACAGCTCGGCGGAGGTCACCGGCACCGAGCGGAGCGCCCGGCGGAAGGTCATGATCGTGTCATCGACGATCGGGCCGATGAGGGTCTCCAGCTCCGCCCGGCTCAGCGTGACGAAGGTATCGACTCCGGGAAGGGAGACCGGAACGTCGACCTCGTCCTCACCGGAAAGGATCTCCTTCGCCTGCGCGCACTCCCGCCGCAGCCTGCCGAGCGCGGTCCGGATCATCGGGTCGGAACGGTCAAGCGCCGCACGCTCGACACTCGCGCCGGTCAGCACCCGGTCGACCAGGAGCTCGTCGAGCTCGAGGCCGGCGCCGTGGCGCAGACCCGCGGCTAAGCCGAGCAGCTGGAACCCGAACGGCGAGAAGGACAGGATCCCCGTGTCGAGGAAGCCGGCGCCGAAGTCGTACCATCCGAGTTCCGTAATGCCGGTACTCGGTCGCGAGTGGTCCCGGCGGCCTACCGTGCATTCGTGCGACAATTGCCTCGCCAGTTGCCTCATCTGCTGACCGAAAAGCTGCCGGAACCACCCCCGCTCCTGCGGCGCGGCCCCTGCGCGAAAACGTATTCCCCAGTCGGCTGCACGATCCACGGATGGCGGCTCTCCTCGGCCTCTGGCTCGGGATCGCCTTCGGAACATGCTTTCTGACCGGGCTGGTGTCGCATTTCATGCAGCATCCGCCGTCCTGGCTGGAATGGCCTTCCCGACCCGTCTGGCTGTACCGGGTGACCCAGGGCCTGCACGTGACCACCGGACTCGCGAGCGTCCCACTGCTGCTGGCGAAGCTGTGGACGGTGTATCCGCTGTTGTGGGAATGGCCCCCGATCTGTTCCGTCGCCCATGCGGTGGAGCGGATAACGATCGTGCCGTTGATCGCAGGGGCGATCTTCCAGCTCAGCACGGGCATCGCGAACATCGCGCAGTGGTACCGGTTCCACTTCTTCTTCACCGTGACCCATTACTGGGTCGCCTGGATCACAATCGGCGCGCTGGTCCTCCACATCGTCGCGAAGCTCACCGTCGTCCAGGCGAACGTGGGCCGTCGCCGCCATGAGCGCGCGCCCCTGAACGGCGCCGCCACCACCATGACCGGCGCCGCCCCGGGGACGGGCAGTCTGACGCGGCGCGGCCTCGGCCTCGCGACGGGGACCGCCGCCGGGGTAATCGTGGCGACGACCGCTGGCCAGTCGGTCCCGGGCCTGGCCCGGCTGGACCTGCTCGCGCCGCGGCGGCCCGACATCGGCCCGCAGGGGCTCCCGGTGAACCGCACGGCGCGAGCCGCGCGGGTCACCTCCCTCGCCCGTGACCCCGGGTACCGGCTGGAGGTGGTCGGTCCGCGCCGGATGGTGTACACCATCGAGGAGCTGTACGCGCTGCGTCGGTACAGCTCGAAGCTGCCGATCACCTGCGTCGAGGGATGGGCCGCGGACGCCACCTGGCACGGGCCGCGGCTGCGGGATCTGCTGGACGCCGCCATGATCCCCGCCGACGCGACGGTCCGGGTCGAGTCCCTCGAGGCCCGCGGGGGCTACCGGGCAAGCGACGTCAGCCCCTCGCACGCCCGGGACTCGTTGACCCTGCTCGCGACCGGGGTGAACGGCGCCGGCCTCGACCTCGACCACGGTTATCCGGCCCGGCTCATCGCGCCGAACCGGCCCGGGGTCCTCCAGACGAAATGGGTACATCGGGTGGTGATGGTATGAACGCCGTCGTACTGCGCGGTGTCGCGGTGGCGGCCGGGCTGGCCGCAATCGGTTACGGAGTCGACGGCGTGCTCACCCACCAGCAGGCCACCCGGCCGCCGAACACCGTGGTCTGGCTGATCGGCGGGGTCCTGGTCCATGACGCGTTGCTCGTGCCCGCGACGATGCTCGTCGGCTTCCTGCTCACCCGGTTGGTCCCACCGCCCTACCGGTCCGTCGCACAGGGCGCACTGCTGGTGAGTGCGGCGGTCGCCCTGTCGTCGCTCCCGCTGTGGCGTGGCTACGGTGGGGACCCTGGGAACCCGACGGTGAACCCGCTGCCGTACGGACGCAACCTCGCGCTCGTTCTCGGAGTGGTCTGGGCCGGCGCGGCGGCCCTTATGGTGAGTCGGGCGGTCCGCGCCCGGCGGGGAATCATCCGGTCGGGAGACGCCGGCGCAGCGCGGCGAAGTGCCGGCCGGCGCTGCACCAGGTCCGGGTGATTAGCAGTCCGGCGTCCGGCGCGAGGCCGGTCAGGTCGTCCCCGTCCACCAGGCACCAGGAGAAGGGCCGCGACACCCGGCCGGTCGCGGCCTCCAGCCGGACCCGCATCGGGCCGGTCTGGGTGCCCGGCGGTTCGAGTTCGATGAGCACCCGGCCGGAGGGGGCGAGGAGTTCCCCGGCCCGGCGCAACAACCGGATCGGGTCGCCGCCGATGCCGATGTTCCCGTCGGCGAGCAGCAGCGCGGCCCATCGTCCCTCGGCAGGTACCCGGCCGAACACGTCCCGCCGTAGCGCTGGCGCACCGGCCCGCCGGGTCAGGTGCACCGCGAACGGCGCGACGTCGATGCCGAGGGCCGGCACCCCGCGGGCCGCGAGCGCAGCCGCGAGCCGGCCGGGCCCGCAGCCGACGTCGAGGGTCGGGCCGCCGCAGTGACGCAACAACGACAGATCCCCCGGGGACAGCGCCCCGGTGGAGCAGGTGCGCGGGGTCGACGCCGCCGGGGGCAGAGTGCCACGCCAGCGGTTCACCGGCAGTGGGTCGCGTCGCCCGTCGGGACGGCGCATCCACAGCTGTCCACCGGCGGAACGCAGTCCCGCCTCGTAGACGGTCGTCGGTCCCCACCGGCCGTCGGGGACGCCGGTCAACACGCGGTGGCCCGGCCGGCGGCGATGCGATCCCCTTGCGTGGCGCGCAGCGCCGCGGCGAAGCGCCCACCGGGCACGAGCCGGGCGACCGCGTCGGCGTCGGCCATGGTGTCGACGTCACGCACCGTCGGCAGGGTTGTGACCGTCAGGCCGGCTTCGGACAGGCGGGCCCGTTGCCGTGCGCCGGTGTCCGGGCGCGAGGTCGGCACGCCACGGAAAAGATCGCCGTCGGGGGTGGTCAGGCCGCGTGCCCACCATCCCCCGTCCGCGGCGGGACCGAACACCGCGTCGGTCGCATGCAGCGCGTGGCAGGCGGAGGCGAGCAGGGCGGCGGTCACCTGGGGGGTGTCCATCCCGATGAGCAAGGTCGGCTCGCTGCCGGCGTCGAAGGCTGCGGCGAGCCTGACGTCGAACGGCCCCGACACCTGCGGCATCACTTCGATCGCGATTCGTCCGGCCGGGATTCGTCCGAACGAGGTCTCCAGCCACGGGCCGACCGCGCCGTCGAGGACGAGGACCGGGCACAGTGCGTCGAACCCGGGCAGGCGGGTCAGCTCCTCAACCGCGGCCAGCGTGTCCGCGAGCGCGGCCGCCGCGACGGCCGCCGCCTGGTCCGGGCGCAGGGGCGGCGTGAGGCGGGTCTTGACCCGACCGGGTACCGGCTCCTTCGCCATCACGAGCAGCCTCACCGGAGGCTCGCCAACAGGGCGGACATGTCCCGGGCCGTCCGGGCGGCGCCGAGCGGTGTCCCGGTCACCTTGGAGCGCCCGACCCGAGGGGTGTAGGCCACGTCGGTCTCGATGATCCGCCAACCGGCCTGGGCTGCCCGCAGCAGCAGTTCCAGCGGATAGCCGAACCGGCGGTCGGCCACGGGCAGTCGGAGCAGGTCCTCCCGGCGGGCCACCCGCATCGGGCCCAGATCATGGACGGGAACGCCGCGCCGGCGCAGCCGCCCGGCGACCACCGCGTTCCCGAATCGGGCGTGCGGCGGCCAGGCCCGCATCGAGGTCGGGCGACGGCGGCCAAGAACCAGATCGGCCCGGCCGGCCAGCAACTGCGCGACGAGACCGGGAAGCTCGGCGGGATCGAGGGAGGCGTCCGCGTCGCACACGCCGACCATGTCGGCGTCCGCGGCGAGCAGCCCGGCGTGCACGGCGGCGCCGTAGCCGCGCTCAGGCACGTCGACGACAACCGCCCCGCGTTCCAGCGTCACCTGGCGGGAACCGTCGCGCGATCCGTTGTCCGCGACGATCGGCCGGTAGCCGACGGGCATCCGATTCAACACCCAGGGTAGCGCCCCGGCCTCGTCCAGGCAGGGCAGGACGACGTCGACGGAGGCCCCGATCCCACTACGTTGCGTGAACATGATCGGGACTGTAGTGCCGCCCGCGCGTGATCAACCCTTACGGAACAAGGAATGCCCGGGTCCCGTCCGGCGGCTCGGCACGGACACGACGACAAGCATGACGAGCATGACGAGCATGACGAGCATGACGAAGCGGAGACATCCGAGCCGATCATGGTCAAGACGGCCGTCGCCTTACCTATCGTGGCCGGGTGGCCCGTGTGCTCATCGTCGACGACGACGCCCTCGTCTCCGAGGTCGTCGACCGCTACCTGCGCAACGCCGGCTTCGACGTCGACCGCACCGCGGACGGGCCCACGGCCCTGCGGGTGGCCGAGACGACCCCACCGGACCTCGTCGTCCTCGACCTGATGCTGCCCGGTCTCGATGGCATCGAGGTGTTCCGCCGGCTCCGGGCGCACCGACCGGTACCAGTGATCATGCTGACCGCACGTGCCGACGAGTCGGATCGCATCACCGGTCTGGAGATCGGCGCCGACGACTACGTGACCAAGCCGTTCTCGCCGCGGGAGCTGACCCTGCGCGTGCAGTCGGTGCTGCGGCGGGCGAACGAAGCGGCGCCGGGCGCGGAGGCCGGCGTCCTGCGGGCCGGCCCCCTCGTCGTCGACGCAGCCGCGCGGACCGCCACCCGGCACGGGGTGCCGCTCGGGCTGACGGTGCGCGAGTTCGATCTGCTGGCCTTCCTGCTGCGCCGGCCCGGCCGCGCCTTCACCCGGGGCGAGCTGCTCGAACAGGTGTGGGGATGGAGCTATGGCGACCCCTCGACGGTCACCGTGCACATCCGCCGACTGCGGGAGAAGATCGAGGATGATCCGACCGCTCCCCGGATGCTTGTCACAGTGTGGGGAGTCGGGTACCGCTACGATCCCGGCAGCCCGCGCCCCGACAGCACCCCGCGCCCCGACAGCACCCCCACCGGACAGGTGGCGGCACCGGACGAGGGACGACACCGAGGATGAGACCCGAGGCGGTGCGGCGGGACGACGACCTCACGGGCGGGCGGCGAGCGAGAGCGAGAGCGAGGCCCCAATGAACGCCGACCTGGAGGTCATGGGGATCGCGCTCGGCTGTTCGACAGCGGCCGCGCTCACCGGCCTGCCGTTGCTGCGGGCGCTCCGGAAGCGGCCGTTGTGGGCGACAGTCGCGTCACTGAGCGTAATACCGGTCGTCGCGGTGACGGCGGGGGTCGCCGGCACGGCGCAGGCAATGTTCCTCTCCGATCACGACCTGCGGGTCGTGCT
The DNA here is from genome assembly GCF_977946435.1 of Frankia sp. CgKIO3. Lineage (NCBI taxonomy): Bacteria > Bacillati > Actinomycetota > Actinomycetes > Frankiales > Frankiaceae > Frankia > Frankia sp. CgKIO3. Next base: position 17,785 of record NZ_CDWTMO010000063.1, read on the forward strand.
CATCGTGGTCGCCGTGTCGGCGGTGGTGGCGTCGGCATCCGCGGTGCGCCTGGGTGGCCCGGTCGTGGCGGCGATCGGGACGCTGACCCGAGCGACGGCGGCCCTGGGCGAGCCGGGCTATCGCGGCGCCGGCCATGTTCCGACCGCCGAGCTCAGCGCGCTGGCGACGGCACTGGACGCGACCCATGTCCGCCTGGTCGAGGCGCGGGAACGGGAACGGGCCCTGGAGGCGAGCCGCCGCGAGCTGGTGGCCTGGATCAGTCATGACCTGAGAACCCCGCTCGCGGGAATCCGGGCGACGGCCGAGGCCCTGCAGGACGGCCTGGTCACGGACGCCGAGACGACGGCCCGCTACCACCGGCTGATGCTCGCCGACGCCGAGCGGCTGACCGGCATGGTCGACTACCTGTTCGAACTGGCCCGGCTGCAGGCCGGTGCGCTGCGGCTGAGCCTGGAGAAGGTGCGCGTCGCCGATGTCGTCTCGGACGCGATCGCCGCGGTGGACCCGATCGCGCGGGCCAAGGGAGTCGTCGTCAGCGGGCGGGCCGATCACGCCGGGTACGTCGACGCCGACGCGGCCGAGGTGGGGTGCGTGCTGACCAATCTCCTCGTCAACGCCATCAGGCACACCCCCGACGGCGGAACGGTGGAGATCACCGCTACCGCGGACGCCGACCGGGCGGTCTTCGCCGTGGCGGACCGGTGCGGCGGCATCCCGCAGGAGGAGCTGCCCCGCGTGTTCGACCTCGGATTCCGGGGCGAGTCGGCCCGGACCCCCGGCGGTGACGACCACCCGCACCAGCCACGGATGCGGTCGGGGATCGGCCTCGCGATCGTCTGCGGCATCGTCGAGGCGCACGGGGGCGACGTCACCGTGCACAACCATCGGGAGGGCTGCCGCTTCGTCGTCGCGCTCCCCACGTCCTGACGTCCGGACGCCGCCCGGGGTTACGACGGCGCCGACACAGGGGCCGGGCCGGAGACGTTCCGCGGTTCGTAAGATCCGGCGCGTCCCGGCACCGCTAGCGTCGGCGTCATGCGGGTTCTCGTCACCGGTGGCGCCGGTTTCATCGGTTCTCACGTTGTCGACGCGCTGGTCGCGGCGGGCGGCGAGGCCAGGATCCTCGACGCCCTGCTTCCGGCGGTGCACCGGACGAAGCCCCGGGTCAACAACGCCGCCGAGATGATCGTTGGGGACGTGACCGATCGGGGCCAGGTCGCCGAAGCACTGAGCGGGATCGACGTCGTATGCCACCAGGCCGCCATGGTGGGTCTGGGTGCCGATCTGGACGACCTTCCGGCGTATGCCACGAACAACGATCTCGGCACCGCGGTCCTGCTCGCGGCGATGGCCCGCGCCGGAGTGGGGCGACTGGTCCTGGCGAGCTCCATGGTGGTCTACGGCGAGGGTGGTTACCGCTGCCCGACGGACGGACCGGTGCGGCCCCGGACCACGGCAGGCCGCCGACCTGGACGCGGGCCGTTTCGAGCCGCCGTGCCCACGGTGCCACCGGCCGCTCTCGCCCATCGTGGTCCACGAGGACGCCCCCTTGGACCCCCGCAACGCGTATGCGGCGACCAAGGTCGCCCAGGAGCATCTCGCGGCGGCATGGGCGGCGGAAACCGGCGGGACCGTCGTGGCACTGCGTTACCACAACGTCTACGGTCCGCGGATGCCCCGGGACACCCCTTACGCCGGCGTCGCGTCGATCTTCCGCAGTGCGCTGGAACACGGGCGGGCCCCGCGGGTCTTCGAGGACGGCCGGCAGCTGAGGGATTTCGTGCACGTCCACGACGTTGCGCAGGCCAACCTGCTGGCATCCCAGCAGCCGCAGGCACCCGGCCGGCTGGTTCCCCTCAACATCGGCTCCGGTGATCCCCACACCGTCGGGGACATGGCGGACGCGCTGGCTCGTGCCTTCGGCGGTCCGAAGCCCGTCGTGACCGGTACCTCCCGGGTCGGCGACGTCCGCCACATCGCCGCGTCCTCGGCTCGAGCAGGCGATCTTCTCGGCTACCGGCCGCGGGTCGACTTCGCCGGGGGGATGCGGGCCTTCGCCCATGATCTGCTGCGAGACTAAGGTTCTCCCCGGATCCGCGATCCTCCCTGGCCCGCTCGGGGCAGACCCACGAAGGACTAATCCCCGTCGGCCACCTTCATGAGATCGAAGATGCATCCGCCGAACATGCTGCCCGTGAAAACTGCCCGTGAACGTGCAGGACTCGAACGTCATGTCAAAGAACGAGCACCGAATGAAGGTGCAGGTGGTGAAAGCAGTATCCGAATAGACTGATGTGCTAAACCGGACCTCCAGAAGGTGCGCTCAGTCAAATCCACCACACGAAGAAAACATGATCATAGCTCTGGCCAGACAGATCCCCGCCGTCGGGGCCCAGGGACCGGGTGGTCGCCCGCGTCCGCGGGGCCGGTTCGCCGTATTTCCGTTCGGCCAGGCGCCGCAGCCTTCCGGCCAGACACGATCTTCAGTGCCCACCTCACGGTTGCCCCCGAACTGGGCGCACCACTCGACGAGGTATCAATCGCCCACGAATTGTGTTGCATGCCACATGCCTCAATGCCATTTCCGCTAAGTTGATCAAGCTGCGGTCTGGGGTTTCATGGGGTTGGCGAGACTGATCGTGGGCGGGGCGTGGTGGCGGAT
>NZ_CDWTMO010000064.1:0-7074 GCF_977946435.1 Frankia sp. CgKIO3
GGCATTGAGGCGAGTCTGCGGGCATGACCACGACTGAGCCCGAATCCGCGCGACCCGAATCCGCCTCAGACCACTCGCACGACCCGGCTGCCTGGGGCGAGCCGCGGAGCAAGACGATCACCTGGCACGACCCGCTGCCTGTCGCCGCGGCGGCGGCGTCGCTGAGCGGGCTGGAGTTCCTGTCCGCGATGCGTGACGGGCGCATTCCGCCGCCCCCGATCTCCCGTCTGTTCGACTTCCGGCCAATCGAGGTCACGCCGGGAGACGTTGTCTTCACCTGTCTGCCGGACGAGTCGGCCTACAACCCGATCGGCCTCGTCCACGGTGGCCTGGTCTGCACGATCCTGGACACCGCGACCGCCTGCGCGGTGCACTCCACGCTGGCGGCCGCGGTGGCGTATACCTCCATCGAGATCAAGGTTAATTACCTGCGGCCGGTGCGCGTTGTCGACGGCCGGCCGAGCCGACTTACCGCGCACGGCTGGGTGACCAGGCCGGGACGGCGGGTGGCTTTCGCCGAGGGGGACGTCCGGGATGACCAGGGCAAGGTCGTGGCCACCGCCAACAGCACCTGTCTGATCATGGGTGGGACGGCCTGATCCCATGGCCTGATTCCGCGGCCTGACCGGAGACCCGATTCCCCGGCCTGACCGGCGGCCCGGCCCGACGCTCGGCCGGGCCGGATGCGAGCACGGGCGCGTCGTCGGGCGGCTGGCCCGACATCGTCCATGGACTGTCCCGAACTCGCGTCCGTGCTGTCCCGGCCTTGTCTTCCCGGCGTCCGCAACTCGGCGGGGTCGGCTAACGGACACCCTTGTGGGGCAGTTCATCGGACGATCCACATGCAGTCTGTACGTACACGCTGTATGGTCAATGCAGAGATCATCGCTCATCCACTGGTGACCTAACGAGAGGGGGCCAGCCGTGGCGGTCGAGTGGCGGTACCAGCTCCGGATTGGGACCTACCTGGCGAAGCAGAAGCTGCTTCGTCGCAAGCACTTCCCGCTCGTACTGGAGCTGGAGCCGCTGTTTGCCTGCAACCTGTCCTGCACTGGATGTGGCAAGATCCAGCACCCGGCGTCCGTCCTCAAGCAGCGGATGAGCGTCGACGACGCCTTGGCTGCGGTGGAGGAATGCGGCGCTCCGGTGGTCGCGATCGCGGGCGGCGAGCCGCTGATGCACCCGCAGATCCACGAGATCGTGAACCAGCTGGTCAAGCGCAAGAAGTTCGTGATCCTCTGCACGAACGGGCTGCTGCTCCAGAAGAAGCTCAAGAACTTCACCCCGTCGCCGTACTTCACCTTCGTCCTGCACATCGACGGTCTGCGTGAGCGGCACGACGCGGTGGTGGAGAAGGAGGGCACGTTCGACGAGTGCGTCCGCGCCTTCCACGCGGCGAAGGCCGCGGGCTTCCGGGTCGGGTCCAACTCGACGTTCTTCAACAACGACAGCCCGCAGGACGTCATCGACATCCTGACGTTCCTCAACGACGACCTCAAGGTCGACCAGATCCAGCTCTCACCCGGCTATGCCTACGAGAAGGCGCCCGACCAGGAGCACTTCCTGGGGGTCCAGGAGACCCGCGAGATGTTCTCGAAGGTCTTCGCGGACGGCCGGCGCAAGAAGTTCCGGCTCAACCACTCGCCGGTCTTCCTGGACTTCCTGGAGGGTAAGAGGGAGCTCAGCTGCACCGCGTGGGGCATCCCGAGCTACTCGCTCTTCGGCTGGCAGAAGCCCTGCTACCTGATGAGCGACGGGTACGTCTCGTCCTACAAGGAGCTCGTCGAGACCACCGACTGGGACGCCTACGGTCGTGGCAAGGACCCGCGGTGCGCGAACTGCATGGCGCACTGCGGCTATGAGACCTCCGCGGTGCTGGCCACCATGGGTTCCCTCAAGGAGTCCATCCGGGCGGCCCGCAGCGTCTGAGCTGGCCCATCGTGGTCTGAGCCGGCTCACGGCGTCACCGTCACCGTCAGATGACGTCGTCCGGCGGGAGCAGGGTTTCGCTGGCGTCGACGATGCCAGCCGGCTTTAGCCGGCAGTCCCGCGGGAGCCGGCGCCGCCGTCGGCACTGACCGGCGGCTGCTCGGCGAGATCGCCACCGCGGCCGAGTCCGCGCAGCAGCCGGTCGAGCACGGTGCCGACCTCGAGGCGGGCGGTGTCCGGGTCCGCGGCGCCGGCGGTGTAGATGCTCGCCTCCGACAGCAGGGCGGCGACCAGCCTGGTCAGCGGGACCACCGGCAGCGGGTCGATGCGGTCCTCGGCCATCGCGCGCTCCAGCCACTCCGAGAGCAGCCGGTAGCCGTGCTTCTCGACGAGCGCATCCCAGGCGTCGTTGCCCAGCACGGCCGGACCGTCGACGAGGACGATGCGCTGGAAGTCGCTGTCCGCGGTGGAGATGTCGAGCAGGGACTGGAACCCGGACCGGAGCTGCGTCCAGGCGTCGCTGGGAAGCTCCGCGTCCCGGGCAAGTTCACCAGCAACGAGCTGTTCGGCCACCTCCGTCGCGACCTGTTCCATCACGGTGCGAAACAGCGCGGCCTTGTCGCGGAAGTGGTGGTAGAGCGCGCCACGGGTGACCTGCGCGTCGGCGACGATCTCCTCGGTGCCGGTGGAGGCGAACCCCTGTTCGGCGAACCGACGGCGGGCGGCGGAGATCAAGGCCTGACGGGTGTCAGCCGTCTGCGCGGTACGACGGCTTCGTGTCACCCCTTGATTATGGTGTAGCCGAGGCCGTTGTACCCACTACCGTCCCGGCACGAGCGGGCCTGGTCGTGACGAACCTGCTCCGATGAACCCGCAACCGCCGACGGACACCGATCCGTGGCTGTCGTCTCGCCCTCTGGTCGCGCCCTCGCCAGCCGTTCGTCGCGCACCGCCGATCACTTTTCGTTTTCAACTTGTTGCCGTCGGGTATCTCCGATCACCGCCGCCGATCGTGAGGTGACGGGAAGTGATCATTGTTTCCGCGGGGCGTGGTGGGCACCATCGTCGATGCTCATGTCGGCTACCCCACCGCCGGCCGGAGGCCCGGGATTTCAGGGTGGCGGCAGGAGCGTTTCGGGGGGGAGATCTCCGTACCGGCTCGACCAGACCGGGACGGAAGCCTTGTGACCCCGCATTACCCGGGGCGCCCGCACGCCCTTGAGGGGCCCGTGGCAGTATCACTTTCTGTGACAGTGCTGCTGTGGGTCGCCGTTGCCTCTCTGCTCGCTTGGCTCTACCTGACCGTCGGCCATGGGTTCTTCTGGCGGACCGATCAGCGCCTGCCATCCCGGCAGGCGCCGGCCGCTTGGCCCAGTGTGGCGATCGTCGTGCCGGCTCGGGACGAGGCCGACGTGCTTCCCGTGACGTTTCCGACGCTGCTTGCCCAGGACTACCCCGGTCGTGCCCGGCTAATCCTGGTGGACGACGGTTCCACCGACGGGACCACGGAGGTTGCCCGGGACCTGGCAGAACAGGCCGCTGCGCGCGGCGAGACCAACGTGACGCCGGCCATGACCACATCCACCGAACCCCCCGCCGGTTGGACCGGGAAGCTGTGGGCGCTGCGGCGGGGCATCGAGTGCGCTGGCGACGTCGACTTCCTGCTCCTCACCGACGCGGACATCTCCCATCGCCCGGGATCGCTGACTGCGCTCGTCGCGTCGGCGACCTCCCAGAAGCTGGACATGGTGTCGCAGATGGCCGTGCTGCGGGTGCAGACCGGCTGGGAGCGTCTGATCGTCCCGGCCTTCGTGCACTTCTTCGCGATGCTGTACCCGTTCCGGTGGTCGAACCGGCCGGGTTCGCGGGTGGCCGCTGCGGCCGGCGGATGTTCCCTGATCCGCCGGGAGGCCCTTGCGGCGGCCGGTGGACTGGCGGAGGTGCGCGGCGCCGTCATCGACGACGTGGCGATCGCGCGGATCATCAAGCGTTCGGGTGGGCGGACGTGGCTCGGACTCGCAGAGCAGGTCCACAGCCAGCGCCCGTATCCGCGGCTCGCGGATCTGTGGAAGATGGTGTCCCGCAGCGCCTATGCGCAGTTGCGGCACTCCCCGTCGCTGTTGGTCGGGACCGTGTTGGGACTGAGCCTGGTCTTCGTCATCCCGGTGGTCGCGACCATCGTAGGCATCGTGACCGGCGACGTCGCCACGGCTCTCGTCGGCGGGATCACCTGGTTGATCATGACTGTCACCTATCTGCCGATGACCCGCTACTATCGTCAGCCGCTGCCGCTGGCCCTGCTACTCCCCGGAGTGGCCGTGCTGTACCTCGCGATGACGGTGGACTCGGCGCGGCTCAAGCGGGCCGGGCGGGGAGCGGCCTGGAAGGGGCGTACCTACCAGGATCACGGTGCCCCGGCTGCCGCCGCCCGCGAGTATCCGAATGGCCCGGGTGAGCGGCGTGAGGGCTCGGTGGCCGGGCCGGCCGGCTCCCCGGGCATGCCGGCACCGGTAGCCGTATCGCCGTACCCGGACGGCGTTGCCACCGTCGCCTCATCGGCTTTGTCATCCGCCTCGTCCACGGTGCCCGCAACACCCCTGGTGATGGCGACATCCTCGGCGGTCCCCGCGCCGGCCGTGGCGCCGGTTTCCCCCACGCCCACGCCGCGCCCCTCCACGGCATCGTCATCGGCCCGGGGCGGATCGACCGATCAGCCCCGGGCCTAACTGGTGGTCCCGATGCATGGAGGAGATGAACCATGGGGAGGTTCGGAGACGGTCGACGAGTAGGACGGGGGCGAGGGTGCGTGAGGCCGCCATGATGGTTATCTACGAACTAGACCGTTCGGTTCGAAATTGTCAAGGGTAGGGTCCGTCGCGTGAGCGAGTCATCCATCCCGGCCGGGACGGCCGAACAGGACCGTCCGCCGGTCACCGGGGCCGGTGGCACGGCCGAATCACGGCCGGCGACGCGCGGCGATGCCCGGCGCGCGGCGATCCTCGACGCGACACTGGCTCTTCTCGCCGAGCAGGGTTACGACAAGCTGTCGACCCGCGCGGTGTCGGCCCGGGCGAAGGCATCGAAGGAGACGCTGTACGCCCACTTCGGCGATCGGCGTGGCCTGCTCGCGGCACTCGTCTCCCAGGAGGCGGAAGCTACGAACGCCGCTCTTCGACAAGCCTTGGCCGACGTCGGCGGCGGACCGGTGCGACCGGTGCTCGCCGCGGCGCTGACCGAGCTGCTTGCGCTGCTCACCAGCGCCCGTTCGGTCACCATCAACCGGGTCGCCATCGCCGCGCTGCCCGCTGACCCGGATCCCGCGGAGGCTCTCGTCGCCTGGGGTCGGCGTACCACTGGTCTCCTCTTCGAAGCCCTGCTGAGGCGAGGCGTCGCCCGTGGTGAGCTCGCGTTCGATGATGCCGCCGAAGCGTTCGAGGTGCTCTTCGGCCTCACCATCCGCGACAGTCAGATCGCCGCCCTGCTGGGTCGGCCTCCGGCCTGGACCGACAGTAACCGCCGGGCCCGCGCAGAACAGGCGGTCGCGCTGTTCTATCGGCTCTACGGCACCGCCGTCCGCGTCTGACCGCCTGCCCGGGTCAGACCGTGGCAGGAGCCGGCCCTCGTTCCAGGCGATGGCGGAGAGTGACCGCATCCTCGGCGAGCGCGGAGATGAGATAGCCCGGACCGGCCAGGGGAAGCAGTGCCACCCCGTCCGCGACGGCCGCCTGCGCGCCGGACCCCGCGCTCTCCGCCGGCACGGATTCCCGCCGGGCCGCCGGAAAGCCCACCGGATCGGGCCCCGCGACGAGGAGCGACCCGACGGCACGAGCCGAGCCGAGGAGGGCTGGTCCGGTCAGACCAGGTATCTCGGGACCGAGGACGAGATCCTGGCGCAGCAGGGGGATCGGTTCGGATGGCGGATCCACCTCCGCGTGGGCGTCCACGTCCACCCGCAGGGTGCTACGTATCGATCCGGTCGTCTCCCCGAATCGGCCCAGCAGGATCTCCTCGCGCAGCCGTAGCCAGGCCGTGGCCGCCAGGTACACATCGGTCACCAGGAGATGGTCCGAGCCTCGCGCCGCGACGGTCGGCTCCGGCGCGAAGTCCAGCGCGCCACCCGGGGCCACCCGCGCCGACACGGTGAAGCGGGACGGCCCGGGCCCGTGACCGGGCAGGGCCACCGTCGCGGCCACTGAACGCACCACCAGGCGCACCCCGCTGCCGACGGAGATGTCGGGTCCCAGATCATCGCCCGCCAGCGGTCCGGCGGCCGCGTTGACCAGGTGAACCGTCACGGTCGGCAACGCGTCCGCGGGCCCTTGCCCGAACGGGGCAACCACGGTCGACGGGACGGCGGGCCGGGTCGAACCGCCCGGCCGGGTGGAGCCGACGGCCCGCGCGGATATCGCGGGCACCGTAGACGAGGCCCTAGTCCGACCAGGGGATGCTCCGGTCTGGCACAGGACGACCGGCACGTCGGAGCGCAACTCGGTGAGCCTCGCCGTGCCGTCCGGAGCCGGCATGACCCGGATGACGGCCCGTGCCCGCACGGCCGTGTGGCCCGTTCGGGCGGCCGTGACGAGAGGGCCCTCCGGCCCGGCCGCGACCCCGCCCAGGATGACCCCCGTCTCATGGCTGCCATGGTGCCAGCCGGCGGGCACCGGTCAGGACGTGAACATCCGCAGCGCCGTGGTGCGGTGCCGTTCGGCCAGGAGATCGAGGCGGATGCCGGTGACAACGGGAAGCAGCCGGGGCGGGCGTCGGGAAGCCTCCGCACCGGCCAGCGCGATCGCCTCGACCTCGTCGGCGAGCCGGGCGAGCACGGCGGTGACGGCTAGGGGGTCCAGCCCCATCAGGCGGGTCGCGGCGGTCGCGGGTCCAGTGACCGTGGTGTGGGCGGCGACCAGAGCGGCGTCCGAGGGACGCAGACCCGCGCCCGCGGCGACCATGCCTAGTACGATCGGGTGGTGCGGTGCACGTGGACCGGGCGGCATCGGCCAGGCGGCCCGGTCCGCTCGCAGCAGCGTGCGCCCCTGAGCCCGGCTCGCATCGCGTTGAGCGGGAGAGGGCGTCCGGGCGTCGAGCTCGGCGTCCAAGGTGGCGATGGGGGCGGCGGGGGTGACGGATGCGGCGGGGACGTGGTCG
>NZ_CDWTMO010000064.1:7349-20463 GCF_977946435.1 Frankia sp. CgKIO3
GGCGGGGACGTGGTCGGTGCGTGGCGCCCGCGTCGCGGGACCTGGCTGCGTGCCGGCCCGGCAGGCCGCGGCCGCGAAGGCCGCGGCGACCAGGCCGGTCGTGGTGAGCCGTCCGACGAGGAACGCCGCCAGGTCGGCCAGGTTTGCCAGACTCCCGTCCGTCACCGCGGCTTCGACACCGCCCGAGTGGGCGTGACCTCCCGTGGGCATCCGGCCGTCCGCGAGGACCAGCAGCGTCGCCCGCCGTCCGGATCGCCCGGTCGGACCAGCCTCGTCCCCGGTCCCGCCGTCCCGTGCGATATCGCCCTCACCTGCGATATCGCTGTCACACGAGGCTCCGCCGTCATGACCGGGTGTCGTGTGGTCGAAGTCCATCCGTCGTTCGGACGACAAGTCCGTCATGCTGCCCACCCTGGTGTGGAAGAGTTCGCCACCGGCGGTCGATGCCGGATCACGCGAGCGCCGAATCATGCGAGCAAGGCCGGCGATGGCATCCCGTTCGGCGGGAGCCCTTCGGCGGACCCCGAAAGAGGTGGGAGATGCCTGGATCATGGTCTGGATCACGGTCGAGACGCGGACGCCTACGCGCCCGCGTGACCGGTGTGACGCTGGTGGCGGTCGCACTGTCTCCCGTTCTGACCTCCTGCGGCCAGGACCGGCCGCCCAAGCCTCGCTGCCAGGCCGGCTACTACGCCGAATGGGACAACGACGACCACGAGTGGGAGTGCGAACGCTCCGGATCCCACAGCAGGAGCGATCATAAGGACAGCCGCCGTCAGAACAGGAAGTAGCGTTGGGCCATCGGGAGTTCGCTCACCGGATCCGCCTCGATCGCCTCACCGTCCACCGTGACGGTGAACGTGTCCGGGTCCACCCGGATGTCCGGTGTCGCGGTGTTCTCGGGAAGATCCGCCTTGCCGCGGCGGCGCACATCCGCGACCGGCACCACCGGGGTGGCGAACCCCAGCCGTCCAGGCAGCCCGTCCTCGATCGCCGCCGGGGCGACGAAGGCCAACGACGACGCGGCGGCCGGACCACGGGCGGCTCCCCACATCGGTCGGGGCAGCACCGGCTGCGGGGTCGGGATGGAGGCGTTCGCATCGCCCATCGCGGCCCAGGCGATGAACCCGCCCTTGAGGACCAGTGACGGCCGCACCCCGAAGAACGCTGGATCATACAGCACCAGGTCGGCGAGCTTGCCGGGCTCCACCGAGCCGATCTCTGCGTCCAGGCCGTGCGCCACCGCCGGGCAGATCGTGTACTTGGCGATGTAGCGCCAGGCCCGGGCGTTGTCGGCCCGATCGTCGCCGGCCAGGGACCCGCGCCGGAGCTTCATCACATGCGCGGTCTGCCAGGTACGCAGGACGACCTCGCCGATCCGGCCCATCGCCTGCGAGTCCGAACCGATCATCGAGATCGCGCCCAGGTCGTGCAGGATGTCCTCGGCGGCGATCGTCGACGGCCGGATCCGGCTCTCGGCGAAGGCCAGGTCCTCGGGCACGCTGGGGTTGAGATGGTGACAGACCATCAGCATGTCGAGGTGCTCGTCGAGGGTGTTGACGGTGTGCGGGCGGGTCGGATTCGTCGATGACGGCAGCACGTTGCCGGCGGCCGCGACCGTGATGATGTCCGGGGCGTGCCCGCCGCCGGCCCCCTCGGTGTGGTAAGCATGGATCGCCCGGCCGGCGATGGCGGCCAGCGTGTCCTCGACGAAGCCGGCCTCGTTCAGGGTGTCGGAGTGCAGCGCAACCTGGACGCCGGCGGCGTCGGCGACCCGCAGACAGGCGTCGATCGCGGCCGGCGTCGTCCCCCAGTCCTCGTGCAGCTTGAAGCCGGCCGCCCCGGCGCGCAGCTGTTCCCACATCGACTCGTCGCTGACCGTGTTGCCCTTGCCGAGCAGGACGACGTTGACCGGCCAGTCGTCCAGCGCGGACAGCATCCGCGTCAGGTTCCAGGATCCGGGCGTCACCGTCGTCGCCTTCGTGCCCTCGGCCGGGCCGGTGCCGCCGCCGATCAGCGTGGTGATGCCGGCGCCCAGCGCCTCCGGAACCTGCTGTGGGCAGATCAGATGGACGTGGCAGTCCACCGCGCCGGCGGTGAGGATCTTTCCGTTACCGGCGATGATCTCGGTGCCGGGCCCGATCACCAGGTCGGGATGGACGCCGTCCATCGTGTCCGGGTTGCCGGCCTTACCCAGCGCGACGATCCGGCCGTCGCGGATCCCGACGTCGGCCTTGACCACACCCCAGTGGTCGAGAACGACGGCACCGGTGATGACGAGGTCGGGCGCACCCTCGGCGCGGGTCGCCAGGGACTGTCCCATCGACTCACGGATGACCTTGCCACCCCCGAAGACGGCCTCGTCGCCGGTCCCGGTGCCCGCCGGCCCGCGGCTGCGGTCCTCTGTCACCTCGATGAACAGGTCGGTGTCCGCGAGCCGGATACGGTCGCCGGCCGTGGGGCCGTACAGCGCCGCGTAGCGGGGGCGGTCGAGTCGGCTCACGAACCCTCTCCCTGAAAGCCCGATATGTCCTCGATCGTCGCGGTGTCCGCAATCCGGGTGCCGCTCGCGGCGTCCAACGGGCCGGCCGATTCCGGCCGCAGGCCCGGCACGACCCGGGTGCCGGCCAGCGGCACCAGCTCGATCTCGCGTTCCACGCCGGGCTCGAAGCGGACCGCGGTGCCGGCGGGCACCGCGAGCCGGTGGCCCCAGGCACTCGCCCGGTCGAAGTCGAGAGCGGGGTTCGCCGCGGCGAAGTGGTAGTGCGAGCCGACCTGCACCGGCCGGTCGCCCGTGTTACGGACCAGCACCGTGCGTACCGGGCGTCCGGCGTTGATCTCGACGGGATCGTCGCCGGTCAGGATCTCCCCGGGGATCACGGGATCGGCCGGTGGACGGTGACCAGCTTGGTGCCGTCCGGGAAGGTGGCTTCGACCTGCACCTCGCCGAGCATTTCCGGCACGCCCTCCATGACGTCATCCCGGGTGAGCACGGTTCGCCCGGCGCTCATCAGGTCCGCGACGCTGCGACCGTCCCGCGCGCCCTCCAGCAGGAACGAGGTGATGATTGCGGTCGCTTCGGGATGGTTCAGCCGCAGCCCACGGGCTCGCCGTTCACGGGCGAGCCCGGCCGCCACATGGATCAGCAGTCGTTCCTGTTCATGGGGGCTCAGCAGCACGAATGCGAAGCCTAGCAGGCCGGGGAATGCCGTCGGCCCGGTTCGGTTCGGCGCGGTCCACGACATGCCGGTGACGCTCCGGCCCCGATGCTCGTCGGGCATATCGGGGTGCAATGTGACGGTCAGGTGAACGGCGACACTCCCGAAACCCAAGAAAAGTTTCGTCCAGGTTTCCGTCCCGACATTGCCGGGGACGCCGCGGGAGTGTGGTTTCGTCAACAGCAAGAATGGAGTTACTGGTAATTCACCCGGGCGCGATGGGACCGATACGCCTCCTTTCTAAGGATTCGGAATGAAATAACTTGTTCACTTCGGAGTCCTCACGAGCCCGTGACCTGCGAAGACGCATATTGGCTTGAATTAATTACTTCATTACGAATTCTAACGTCCGGGGAACCGCTCGGGCCGGTCGGACCGACCGGCAGGTGGGGGTGCGCCCGGGATGAGGCTGACAGGGGTTCGGTTGCTCGCACTGGTCTTCGGGCGGGGCCGTGCCGCGGTCGGCATGATCGCCGGGATCGCCGTGTTCTTCCCGTCTCTGGTCAACATGGTGTTCCACCTGCGTTACCGGCCGGCTCCGGCGCATGGCGGATAATGACACGTGGCAAACAACAATCACGCCATCGCCGCCCTCCCGGCGGGCGGTGCTGGTCCGCCGGCTCCGGGGGCACCCGGCTTGTTCTGGAGTAAAGGAAGTAATGGGGGTGATTTCGCCGTTGGTCATACGTGATCCCCTTCCGGGCGTGCCGCCATCGGGTGCAGCCTCGGTGCTGACCGGCAGACGAGAGGCCGCCATGAACGCCGAACGCTCCAGTCGGGGACTCCGGCTGATGACGGTGTCCGGACGGGCGCCCCAGCCGACCGTCTCCTCTGCCACGCCCCACCGATCGGCGACCCCGGCCCGCACGGCGGCGTCGAACACGACCTCCTCCACCACCGCTCCCGAGGCCGACCCGCGTGATCCGGCGGCGGCTACTGGTCCGACCGGGCAGGTACCCGTGGTCGGCGCGGACCTGCTGCATCCGTCCGAGGCACAGCTCGCTCGACTGCGTCGGGTGGCCGCGGGTGAGGAGGAGGCCGACCTCGTCGTACGCGGTGGGCTTGTCGTCGCCGTCCACAGCGGTGCCGTGGCCGCGCGGGACATCCTGATCGTGGGGTGCTACATCGCCGCAGTCACGAAGCCGGGAACGTTGGCGGGTCGGCGCTCGCTCAACGCCGCCGGCAGATTCGTCCTGCCGGCCTATGTCGACGCCGGCCTGCGCGTCGAGGAGACGCTGCTCACTCCGGGAGAACTGGCTCGCCTGATCGTCCCGCGGGGAACCGCCACCCTGGTGACCGACCCGGCCGTCCTGGTCGCGCTGGGCGGTCTGCGCGGTGTGGATCTGGTGACGGGATCCTCGACCCCGTTGCGGGTGCTGGTCCGAGCGGGGCAGGTTCCCGGGAGGCAGGTTCCCGGGACCGGGGCGCCCGCCGCCCCGGTCGTCGAGGTGCCTCCGATACCGCCCGCCTCCGCGCTGACCGCGCTGTCCTCGGTAGGGGCGGCGCCCATCAAGTCGTCCGCCACGGAGGCCGGCGGTCTGCTGCGGGCGGCCGACAGCGGGGCCGAGCCGGTCCGGGGCAGGGCCAGATCGGTCGCGGAGCTCGCCACGATCGGGCATCTCGATCACGACGTGCGACTTGCGGTCGGTCGGGGGATGGGCCAGATCGACGCCATCCGGCGGTTCTCCCTGCTCCCCGCCCGCAGGCACGATCTGGAACCCACCCTGGGGTCGATCGCGCCCACCCGCTTCGCCGATCTCCAGGTCGTCTCCTCCCTGGCCGGAACCGCGCCGCCCGACGTGGTGGTGGCGGGTGGCCGGATCGCCGCGGAATGCGGCCGACTCCTGTTCGACAACCTCGACATCTCGCCCGCCTGGGCCACCGGCCGGACACGACTCCCGGCGAACCTGCATGCCGGCTCCTTCACATCACCCGGCCTGCGACGGTCCCACCGGCAAGATGCCAGTGTGGTCGTGGTGAGCGTCGATCCCCCTCGCGACCCGGGGACGGCGCCGCCCGTCGGTGGACCAGCGCGGGCGTTGCGGATGACCGGGACGGGCCAGGTCTCCGACCTCTCCCGCCCGCGTGGGCTCCGTACCGTGCGGGTGGAACCCGCCCTGCGGGACGGCTGGGCGGTGGCCGATCCGTCCCGGGACCTTCTCAAGATCGCAATTTTCGGTCGGGACGGCTCCTCGGACGAGATCGACGTCGGGATGCTCCGCGGGTGCGGGCTGACCCGGGGCGCGCTCGCGGTCACGACGGCGGAGCCGCCGGGGCATCTGATCGTCGTCGGGGCACGGGACGACGACATGGTGACCGCCGCCCGGGCCCTCGAGGGCATGGGCGGGGGCTATGTGGTGGTCGACCAGGGCTGGGTGCGGGCGGCGTGCGCGCTGCCCCTGCTCGGGGTGATGAGTGACGCGCCTTGGGAGGCGGTGCTGGGAGAGCTGGCCGCGGTGGACACGGCCGCAGCCGATTTCGGCTGCCGGCTGCCGTTCCCGCTGCGCACGCTGGCCGGATGGGGCTGCGCCCTCTACACCCGGCCCTGACATGTCCACCTCAAACCTGTCGCCTCCCTCTCCGCAGTTCGCGCCAGCATCGGTAAGGTAACGCTGAGTGATGGTTGGGGTGTCGGCCTGGGTCGGTGCGGGTGGAAGCTGGCGATAACGCAGGTGAGATAGCGCAGGTGAGGTGATGAACGCCGCCGCCAAGCAAGATCAGAACTACGTCACTGAGCGTCCGTCTCGATGAACATCCACGTAACCTTCCGCCGTTATGGTCGGTTCTCATGCAGCGTTCGTCCGCCTGCCTGTCCGACCCTCGGGCCGCCGGCCGGCTTCCCGCGTCGTCCCCTCCCGTGCTTCCTTCCACTGGTCGGACCACTGGTCGGATCGGGCGGGGGAGGCCGCTGTGACGACTAGCGGTGCGACGGCCGTCATGTTCCGTCCACGCACGGTAGGGGAGGCAGTGGAGATGCTGGCCACCGCCCGTGACTCCGGCAGGGCGGTCGATCTGCTGGGCGGCGGTACCGATCTCGTCCCCGCTCTCCGGTCCGGCGAGCGTCGGCCGGGAGCGGTGGTCGCCCTGCGCCGGGTTCTGGAACTGCGGGTCCGCGGCGCCGGGGCGGATTCGCTCACCGTCGGTGCGGGCGTGACTTACACCGATCTCGCGGGCTGGTCACTGTCGCCTGGCCTCGCCCTCGCCGCCCGAGTGATCGGTTCCGCGCAGGTCCGCAACCTCGGCACGGTCGGTAGCGCGCTGGGCTCGGCACGTCCCACCGGCGACCTGCTCACCTTCCTCACCGCCGCGGACGCCGAGATCCTCGTGGCCTCGCCGCGCGGACCCGGCCGGATGACGCTGCCCGCGTTCCTCGCCGACGGGCTCGCCCCCGACGCCCTGGTCACCGCGGTAAGGCTGCCGCGGCCGGCCGGACCGCAGAGCTATCTCAAGATCGGGGGCAGGCAGGCCGCCTACCAGGCTTTGGTGTCGTGCGCCGTCCTCGTCGACCGGATGCGCCATCGACTGGCCTGCGCGATCGGGGGGGTGGGTCGGCTGCCGATCCGGATAACCGTCGCCGAGCGGTTCGCACACGACGAGGTGGACTGGTCCGCAGGGGCTGCGTCCTCGTCGGCGGCCCGCCGGTTCGGTGAGCTGGTGAGCGAAGCGGTCTGGCGGGCCGGGCCGGAGCTCGCGGCGGGTCCGCGGGTCTCCGCCGACTACCGCCGGCATGCTGCCGGCGTGCTGGCCGCCCGGGCGTTCACCCGATGCCTGGATGCCGCGGGGGCGCCGGTGGACCCTGGAGCCGGGCAGGACGCCCGGCCATGACCGCCCGTTTCGCGGGGGAGGTCCCGGCCGGACCGCCGGCCGGGTCGTCCTGGCCGGACGACGGTGTCGTCGCGCCGTATCACCTCCATGTCGACGGCTTCCTGCACACGGTGGCCGGCGCCTGGATCGGGGACTCCCTGCTCACCGTCCTGCGGGACGTCATCGGGGTGACCTCGGTGAAGGACGCGTGCGAGCAGGGGCGCTGCGGTGCCTGCTCCGTTCTCCTGGACGGCCGGTTGGTGGCGTCCTGCACGGTGCTCGCCGCGGACGCCGACGACGCCCAGGTGATCACCGTTACCGGTCTGAGGACGGCGGGACCCGCCAGGGCCGTGCGGGCGGCGTTCCTCGAGGAGGGCGCCGTGCAGGGCGGCTTCTGCACCCCAGGGTTCGTGGTCGCGGTGACGGACCTGCTCACCCGGCGGCCGGATGCGGACGAGGAGGAGATCAGGGAATCGTTGGCCGGCAACATCTGCCGGTGCACCGGTTACGGCCGGATACTCGCTGCCATCAGAACAGTGCAGGCTGAGCGGGGCACCCTGCCTTCGGGGGATACACCTGCTCCGCCCCGCCGGGGGGTGGGCCGATGAGTCCGGGGATCGGTCGTTCGGTGCGTCGTCCGGACGGGCCGGACAAGGTGACCGGTAGCTTCTCCTACGTTGGTGATCTGCGTGTTCCGGGGATGGTGCATGCCCGCACCCTGCGATCGCCCCATGCCCGGGCGCGGATCCGGCGCGTCGGCGTCGGCGTCGGCGTCGCGCGCCGGCTGCCCGGCGTCGTGGGGGTGGTGACCGCCGCCGATGTCCCCGGCACGGCCACCTACGGGCTGATCGTCGCCGACCAGCCGGTGTTCGCCGCGACCGAGGTCCGGTACGCGGGGGAACCGGTCGCCGCCGTGGCTGCGGTCGACGTCCGGACCGCGCGCCGGGCGCTCGCCGCGATCGAGGTGGACTACGAGCCGCTGGCACCTTCGACCGACCCCGACCGGGTATGGCAGCCGGATGCCGAGCCGCTGCATCCGGCGGGCAACCTGTACCGCGAGATCGAGCTGCGCCACGGCGATCCCGACGCGCTCGGCCCGGTGGTGGTCGAGGACCACTACCTCGTCGGGATGCAGGACCAGGCGTTTCTCGCTCCCGAGGCGGCCCTGGCGATGTCGGCCGCCGATGGTGGAGTGGACATGCGGGTGGCGACCCAGTGGCTGCATTCGGACCGGGAGCAGATCGCGGCCTGCCTCGGTCTCCCGGAGGAGCTCGTCCGGCTCGCCCTGGCCGGTGTGGGGGGTGCCTTCGGCGGCCGGGAGGACGTCACCCTTCAGATCCACGGCGCCCTGCTCGCCCGGGCTACGGGGCTTCCGGTGCGGATCGCCTACGACCGGGTCGAGTCCTTCCTGGGCCATCCGCACCGGCATCCGGCCCGGATGTGGTTCCAGCACAGCGCCACCGCCGACGGGAACCTGGTCAGCGTGCGGGCGCGGCTGGTGCTGGACGGCGGTGCCTACGCGTCGTCCTCGCCGGCGGTGCTGGCGAACGCGGTCACCCATGCCGCGGGTCCGTACCGGGTCCCGAACGCCCACCTGCACGGAGTCGTCGTGCGGACCAACAACCCCCCGTGCGGCGCCATGCGGGGGTTCGGGGTGCCGCAGGTGACCATCGGTCACGAGGCCCAGATGGATCGGCTGGCCGACGCCCTCGGCATGGATCCGGTGGGCCTGCGCGTCCGCAATGCCGTCCGACCGGGGGATGTGCTGCCCACCGGTCAGGTGATGGGCGCACCGCTGCCGGCGCGGGAGGTCATCGAGGCGGTGGCCTCGCGTCCGCTCCCGCCGGCGATGCCGGCGAATGTCGCGGTGACCGCGTTGCCCGGCGGCCGACCGACCGCGGCCGAACCGGGCCGGGTCCGTCGGGGGGTCGGCTACGCCCTGGCCTACAAGAACCTGCTCTTCTCGGAGGGCATGGACGACTCCTCCGTCGCCCGTGCCCGCCTGGAGCTGGCTGAGGACGGAACGGTGCGGGCCCGGCTGCACAGCGCGTGTGCCGAGATGGGTCAGGGATTCGTGACGATCGCGGGGCAGATCGCCCGCACCGAGCTCGGCGTCGAACAGGTTGTGCTGGCGCCTGCGGACACCGCGGTCGGCAGCGCCGGATCGACCAGCGCGTCCCGGCAGACCTGGATGAGCGGAGGCGCCGTGCGCGGAGCCTGCGCCGCGGTCGCCGATCGCCTGCTCGCCCGGGTCGCCCGGGTCGCGGGACTGCCCGCGGAGGTCGTCGAGGCACCTCGACGGACGCTGACCATCAACGCCGGGGAGATCGTCGGTGTGGAGGCCGGGCTGCGGGTCCCGCTCGCCGAGGCGCTGGCCGACGGGCCGATTGAAGCGGAGTACACCTTCCACCACCGGCGTACCTCCGCGCTGGACGCCGACGGACAGGGCGATCCGCACGTGGCCTTCGCCGCCGCGGCGCACCGCGCGGTCGTCGATGTCGATGTGGACCTCGGTCTCGTGCGGGTTGTGTCGATGGCGCTGGCCCAGGACTGCGGTACGGTGCTCAACCCCCCTGGCGCTGCGTGGTCAGGTCGAGGGGGGCACTGCCCAGGGGCTGGGCCTCGCCGTCATGGAGGAGCTGGTCACGGTGGACGGGATGGTGGTCAACCCCACGTTTCACGACTATCTGCTGCCGACCATCGCCGACGTCCCGGACCTCGACTTCGTCGCCGTCACCCATCCGCAGCCGGATGCGCCCTACGGGGTGAAGGGCGTGGGGGAGGCGCCTACCTGTACCGCGACCCCGGCGATCATCGCGGCGATCCGGGCCGCCGTCGGACGGGACCTGCGGCGCGTTCCGGTGCGACCCGAGGACCTCGTCGCCATCCCTCCGACGACCGGGCCCCCGACGACGCCGGGACAAGGTGTTCCGGCGGCATGAACGAGCCCACCGCGGACGTCCTGCCGGAGCGGCCACAGGTGCTACGGTCACGGCGGGTCGTGCTGCCCGGGGGCGAGCGCCCGGCAGCCGTGCACGTCGCGGGCGGCTGGATCACCGCGATCACCGCCGCGGACGAGACCCCTCCCGGGACCTTGGTCACGGACCTCGGCGACCTGGCTCTGCTTCCCGGCGTGGTCGACTCCCATGTGCACATCAACGAACCGGGGCGGACCGAGTGGGAGGGGTTCGCGACCGCGACCCGGGCCGCCGCGGCCGGTGGTGTCACCGCGATCATCGACATGCCGCTGAACTCTGTTCCGCCGACGACCTCGCTCGCCGCGCTGGCCGCCAAACGCGCGGTGGCGGCCGGCCAGGTTGCCGTTGACGTCGGCTTCTGGGGCGGCATCATCGGCGCCGACGCCCGCAACCTCGATGATCTGGCCGCCCTGCACGGCGCCGGAGTCTTCGGATTCAAGGCCTTCCTGGCCCCGTCGGAGGTCGAGGAGTTCCCGCACGTCTCGATGGACGTCCTCGGGGCCGCCGCCCGGCGTACCGCCCGGATGGGGGCCCTCACCGTCGTGCACGCCGAGGCGCCCTCCGTTCTCGCCGTGGCACCTCCCACCGTGGGGCGGGCCTTCGCCAGCTGGTTGGCGTCGCGCCCGCCGGCCGCGGAGACCGAGGCCGTGGCCGCGCTGGCGGCGCTGTCCGCCGCCACCGGTGCCCGCCTGCACGTGCTGCATCTGGCGGCGGCCGATGCCCTCGACGACGTGCTCACGGCGCGGGACGCGGGGTTGCCGATGACCGTGGAGACGTGCCCGCACTACCTGACCTTCACGGCCGAGGAGGTCCCCGACGGAGCCACCGTCTTCAAGTGCGCACCTCCCATCCGGGACAGCAGGAATCTGGACCGGTTGTGGGACGGGGTGTCCCAGGGCCTGTTCGCCGGGATCGTCACTGATCATTCGCCGTCCACTCCCGCGTTGAAGCAGCTCGACACCGGTGATTTCGCGGCGGCGTAGGGTGGCATCGCGTCTGTCCAGATCGGGCTACCCGCGGTCTGGACTCAGGCCCGGGCGCGGGGGCACACCCTCACCGACGTCGTCGGTTGGATGTGCGCCGGACCGGCCGACCTGGTAGGACTGGCTGGCAAGGGGCGCATCGCGATCGGCGCCGACGCCGATCTGGTGGTCTTTGACCCGGATGCGTCGTTCCTGATGGAGCCCTCGATGCTGCGGCACCGCCACCCGCTCACCCCCTATGCCGGACGCGTGTTGAACGGGGTGGTGCGGGCAACCTATCTGCGGGGGTGGCGAGCGGACGGGGATCGTCCCCCGCGGGGGCGGCTATTAGAGAGGTAGGCATTACCCGGCCGGGCCACGGGACCGTCCGGCGTACCGGAGCCCTCCCCACGGATGTGATCCGATGCACCCACCGACGCGGACCATGCCCGAGGGAGCAGGCCCGAAGTACGCTTTGCGCCCCGCTAACACATCGTCCCGTCCTGACCTGATCCGGTCCGCACGGTGGTGACGGGCCGTGCGGCCATCCGACGACACGCGAACGGCCCGGTTTCGTACGGCCGGTTGACCCCATGGAAGGATCCGATGAGCGACGCGCCCGACCTGACGAATCTTGTCAATCTCGCGGCGGCCCGTTTCGGCGGTACGGTCGTGGCCGTCAACGACGAGTTCTTCGCGTTCGCCGAACGGATGCTGCTGCCCGAACCGCCGATCGTGCGGCCGGGCGTGTTCACCGAACGGGGCCAGTGGACCAACGGTTGGGAGACCCGTCGGCGGCGGGATCTGCCCGGATCCGACTGGGCCATCATCCGGCTGGGCTCACCCGGCATCGCCCACGCGGTGACCGTGGACACCACCCACTTCACCGGCAACGCTCCCGGGGCCGTCGAGGTGCACGGCGCCACCCTGCCCGGGTATCCCTCCGCGGCGGAGGTCGCCGAGGAGTCCGTGGCCTGGGTCCCGCTGGTGCCGCGGACGCCGATCGCGCCGGACGCGGTCAACGTGTTGCCGGTGGCTGATCAGGGCCGGACCCGCATCACCCATCTGCGCCTGACCATCCACCCGGATGGCGGAGTCGCCCGGCTGCGCGTGCATGGCACGGTGGTGCCGGATCCCCGGATGTTCGACCGGGTCACCTCCGATCTCGCCGCCGCCTACCTGGGCGGCGTCGTGGTGGCCGCCAGCGACATGCACTACGGTGACCGCCACAACCTGAACGCCTCGGGTGAGGCCCGGGCGATGGGGGAGGGCTGGGAGACCCGGCGGCGCCGTGGGGACGGCCACGACTGGGCGGTGGTCCGGCTCGCGACGCAGGGCACGATCGTGCGGGCCGAGGTCGACACCCGGCACTTCCGCGGCAACGCGCCTCGGGCGGTGGCCCTCTGGGCGGCGGACAACCCCGACCTTCTTGATCCCGACAACGTCACCGCGATCACCGAGTGGTACCCGATGCTGCCGCGGACCCGGGTGCAGCCGAACACCCGTCACCTTTTCGACCTCGAGGTCCCGATTCAGGCCACCCACGTGCGGGTCGACGCGATACCCGACGGCGGGCTGGCGAGGCTGCGGCTCACCGGCGCTCCGACGCCCGTCGGGCGGGAGACGCTCGCGATGCGCTGGTTCGACGCGTTGTCCCCGGACGCGGCTCCCGAGGAGCTGCTGGCCTGCTGCGAGTCCGAGGACTGGGCCGCGGCCGTGGCGGCCCGTCGGCCCTTCGGGACCCTCGCGGCCCTGCTGTCGGCCGCCGAGCAGGAATGGTGGAACCTGCCCGAATCGGCCTGGCTGGAGGCGTTCACCGCGCATCCCCGGATCGGGGAGCGCCCGGCCCACACGCCCGCCCCGCCCACCACGGCGAGAGCGACCGTGGTGTCCCTCGACGCCCCCCGACGGGAGCAGGCGGCGATGGACCGGGCAACGGCGGAGGTCAGGGCGGCCTTCGAGCAGGGGAACGCGGCCTACGAGGAGCGCTTCGGCTACATCTTCCTGGTCCGAGCGGCGGGTCGCGACGCGGAGGAGATGCTCGCTCTGCTACGGGCACGGCTGGACAACGATCCCGCGGACGAGCTGCGCATCGCGGCCGGTCAGCAGGCCGAGATCACGGCCCTGCGCATCCGGCGCCTGATCACCGGTG
>NZ_CDWTMO010000065.1:0-20131 GCF_977946435.1 Frankia sp. CgKIO3
AACTAGGCGAAACCCGACGCGCCGATCGTTCCGTCACTGTTCTCCCGCCCGTGTTATACCTCCGGCCGCGGCCCAGGTACCGTTCCGGCCTGGGAGCCGTCACCGGTGCCGCAATTGTCTCCCCGTGCAGGGAGACGAACCCATCATCACGCCACAGTCCGTCGTCGCCCAGTCCCTACGGGCATCCGCAACGGCGCGGAAGTCACGCTAACGCTAACCCTCTCGAGTAAATCGATGTCGAGCGTTGTCCGCCAGCCGACGCGGCGGATCCGGTCGTTCCCGCCAGCCGTATCCGAGGGGACCGCAGGTAGTCGACGACAACCACAGGTGGTCGACGACTCACCATTCCGCGGATGAAGGCGGGTGCGGCGTGTCTCCGGCAGGATGAGGGAGGGAACATCCACTGCTACCGACCGGCTGCCCCGACAGCGCCGGTCGGCCGCCAAGCTTAGGGAGTCACCCGTGGTCACGCAGTCCGCCGATGCGCACCAGCCCGCGAACGCGGTCACGGAGACCGACCCCGCGGCCAGGGCGAGCGTCACCGGCGCCGTGCGGTCGGGGACGTCCCCGGTCGACACCGACGTCGACATGCTGATCGTCGGCGCCGGGCCGGCCGGCCTCTACGGCGCCTACTACGCCGGATTCCGCGGCCTGTCAGTCGCGCTCATGGACTCGTTGCCCGAGGCCGGCGGTCAGGTCACCGCGATGTACCCGGAGAAGATGATCTACGATATCGCGGGCCTGCCGGCCGTCCGGGGCCGTGAACTGATCGACGCCCTGTTGATCCAGGCGAACCAGTTCTCCCCCACCTACCTGCTGGGCCAGCAGGCCGCCGAGCTGACCCACGAGCCGGGCGCCGTGGTGGTGACCAGCAGCCAGGGTCTTCGGGTACGCGCCAAGGTCGTCGTCATCACCGGCGGTCTCGGCACCTTCACCCCCCGCCCGCTGCCCACCGGCACCGCGCATCTGGGCCGCGGCCTGGTCTACTTCGTGCCCAAGCTCGACGTCCACACCGGCCAGGACGTCATCGTGGTCGGCGGCGGGGACAGCGCCTTCGACTGGGCGCTGGCCCTGGAGCCGATCGCCCGCTCGGTCACCCTCGTGCACCGTCGGGACCGGTTCCGGGCGCATATGTCCACAGTCGAGCGGGTCGAGGCGTCCTCCGTCGAGATCCTGACCTTCACCGAGGTCGCCACGGTCCACGGTGAGGAGTGGATCGAGAAGGTCGAACTGGTGCAGACCCGCACCGGCGACCGACATGTCCGACCCGCGCAGGCGGTCGTCGCCGCGCTCGGATTCACCGCCGACCTCGGACCGCTGACCCGCTGGAATCTGACCATTGACAAGCGGCACATCGTCGTCGACCCGACGATGGCAACCGGAGTCGAGCGGATCTTCGCGGCCGGCGACATCACTGAGTACCCAGGGAAGGTCCGCCTGATCGCGACGGGTTTCGGGGAGGCCGCGACGGCGGTCAACAACGCGGCGCCGGTGGTGGACCCGTCGGCAAAGATCTTCCCGGGGCACAGCTCCGACGACGGCACCGGCGGCTGAGCGCCCGGCGGGCGTGACCGACAGGCGTGGCCGTTGTCCGTCGGCGCCCGACCGGGCGCCGACGGACCCGCGGCGCACACTGGGAACATGCGCGGTCTACTGGTGATCGGTCACGGATCCCGGCGGGATGAGGCGAACGCGACGGTTCGGGAGCTCGCCCACCGGCTCCTGGTCGATCCCGGCCATGCCGCCGCGCCATGGACGTGGGGAGCGGTCGAAGCCGCCTTCCTCGAAATCGCCCGGCCCGACATCGCCACCGGGTACGCCACGCTGGCCGACGCGGGATGCACCGAGATCGTCGTTTACCCGTTCTTCCTGTTCGACGGCAATCACACCCGCCGAGACATCCCGGCGGCACTCGACGACGCCCGGTGCCGGCACCCGACGACCCGATGGGTGCTGTCGGAGCCGCTCGGGCTGCACGCGAGCGTCGTCGACGCGGTCCGCGCGCGGCTCGACGACACCCTGCGTCTCCTGGTTCGCGACGCCGAGGCCGCCGCTCCGAAGATCAACCATCCGGCGAGCCGATGGACCGGCTGGTGACGACGAAGTCCGCGACGGCGGCCGCGAGCGGATGGACCCCGGGTTCGGTGGGCACGATGTCCACCCGCATGCCCGCCACCGCACAGGCCAGCGCGCTGCGTCGACCCATCGCCGCGATGAGCAGATCGGGCGGGAGAGGTCCGTAGATCTCGGCGGTGCTGCGGGCGGCGGTGGACGACGCGAAGGCCGCGACGTCGAAGTCGCCGTGCCGGAGCTCCTCGGCGATCCGGGGATCCGGCTCGGCGGTCACGTCGGTAAGCAGCGGCACCCGGCGCAGGGAACACACCCCGTCCGGCGGGTCCGCCGCGCCGACGATCAGCACCCGCGACGAGCCGGTCGGACCGGCGAGACCGGTCGACGACGGATCCATGGACAGCTCGGCGACGGGCACCGAGGCGAGGCCCAGCCCGTCAAGCGCTTCCGCGGCGTCCCCGCGGGCCGCGACGAGAGTCAGGCCGGCCAACGCCCGCACGTCGGTGCCGGCTCGACGCAGCAGGGCCACCACGGCGGCGACCTCGTCCGCATCGGCCAGCAGCAGACCATCCGCTCCCGGCAGCGCCGCCACCAGCACGGCACCGGCGTCCTCGACCGGCGCGGGCCGGGCGACAACGGTCTCGACCGCATCCGCGCCCAGCTGCCGCAGCCGGCGAGCCAGCAGACCCGGCCGCGGCCGGGTACGAGCCACGAGTACCCGGATCCCGGCGAGCGGCCCCGCCTCCGAGACCGGCGCGTCCCGGCGCGCCGCGACCTCTCCGACCACGATCACCGCGGGAGACCGCACACCGGCCGCGATCGCGTCGATCGCCAGCGCGTCCAGGGTGGTCCGCAGGACCCGCTGCGCCGGGGTCGCCCCGCGCTCGATGACCGCGACCGGCGTCGCCCCGGGGCGACCGCCGGTGAGCAGCGCGTCGGTGATGTCCATGAGACGCGCCACCCCCATCAGGATAACGATGGTCGCCCGGGAGGCCGCGAGACCGGCCCAGTCCACCGTCGACTCCGGATGGCCGGGTGGCAGGTGCCCCGAGACGATGGCAACCTCCTGCGCGAGACCACGATGAGTGACCGGGATGCCGGCACAGGCGGGTACGGCCAGCGCCGAGGTAACGCCGGGCACGACGGTGCACGCGACCCCCGCCACGGCGCAGGCCTGCGCCTCCTCGCTGCCTCGCCCGAGCAGGTAGGGATCGCCGCCCTTGAGGCGGACGACGCGCGCACCGGCGCGCGCCCGGTCGACGAGGACCGCGTTGATCTCCTCCTGGGTCCACGACGGCGCGGTCGGGCTCTTGCCCACGTGGATGATCTCGGCGCCGGCCGGGGCGGCGCCGAGGAGGACGGCCGCGGCGAGCCGGTCGGTGACCACGACGTCCGCGTTCGCCAGCACCTCACGGCCGCGAACGGTGAGCAGACCGGGATCGCCCGGGCCCGCGCCGACCAGCCAGACCTCACCCACACTTCGCCCGTCCGTCACGGCGTGCACCGTACCTGCTCGGTTGCCTTCGAACACTGGCAGCCGGCAGGCCCGAGGAGGTCAGTGGATACCACACTCCGTCTTGATCGAATCGGCCCACCGGCCCTCCCGGCCGGCGCCCCGCCGGGTGCACGGCCAGCAGCCAACCGAGTCGTAACCGTCGGAGAGGAGCGGGTTGACGATGACGCCGTGCTCTGCCACGTAGCGTTCGACGTCCTCGTCGGTCCAGGCCGCGAGCGGGTGGATCTTCACCTTGCCCCGTCTGGCGTCCCAGTCGACGACCCGGAGCTTCGCCCGGCTGGGCGACTCCGCCCGCCGCGACCCCGCGGCCCAGGCACGGTAGGGAGCCAGGGCCCGATCCAGCGGAACGACCTTGCGCATCCGGCAGCACAGGTCCGGGTCGGTCCGGTAGAGGTCCTGACCGTAGACGGCGTCCTGGCCGACGACGGTGAGCTGCGGACGGGCGCTGATGATCGGCAGGTCGTAGATTCCGGCCACCGCGTCCCGGGTACCGACGGTCTCGGGGAAGTGATAACCAGTGTCGATGAAAACCACGGGGACGTCGGACCGGATCCGGGCGAGCATGTCCACGAGGATCGTCTCAGCCATTGAGGCGGCGATCGCCAGCTTCGTCCCGAATTCCTCGACCGCCCAGCGCAGGATCTCCTCCGCCGGCGCACCCTCGAGATCGTCCCCGGCCCGCAGCGCCCGGGCCTGCAACGCGGCATCCATCAGCTCGTCTCCTCGTCGTCACGCAACCCGGCTCCGGCGGCCGCGAGGGCCGTCAGACTCAGCCGGAAGCCCCGCAGGCAGGATCGGCACGCCCAGTACCCGTGGCCAGGTCCCGCGCCGGAGCCCTCCGGCGGCGTGTCCGGGACGATGTCCTCCTCGCCGCAGTACGGGCAGTAGAAGGGCACCACCCGCTCACCGCTAGCCATCAGCGGCACCGAGCGCCGTCAGCTGGGCCTCGTCGGCCCGCTCCGCCCAGTCCGCGAAGCTCTCCCCCGCGGTCCGGCCCGCCCGGTAAGTCTCCAGCACCGCGACGACGTAGTCGACGAGGCCGTCGGCGGTCACCTTCAGACCACGCGACTTGCGGCCCAGCCGCGACCTGGTACCCAGGTGCCCGCCGAGGTGGACCTGGAAGCCCTCGACCATCTCACCGGTGGCGTCGTCCGGTACCAGGGAACCCTTGAGCCCGATGTCTGCGACCTGGAAGCGGGCGCAGGCGTTGGGGCAGCCGTTGACGTTGATCCCGATCGGCTCGTCGAAGTCGGGCAGCCGGCGTTCGAGCTCGTCGATGAGGTCGCGGGCCCGGCCCTTGGTCTCGACGATCGCCAGCTTGCAGAACTCGATACCGGTGCAGGCCATCGTGCCGCGCCGAAACACGCTCGGGCGGACCACCAGGTCGAGCGCACCGAGTTCGGCCTCCAGCGCGTCGACGCCCGCGTCGGCGACATCGAGGATGACGAGCTTCTGCGTCGTCGTGGCGCGGATGCGGCCCTGCCCGAACCGATCGGCGAGGTCCGCCACCGCGGTCAGCGTGGTCCCGCTGAGCCGACCCGCCCGCGGTGCGAACCCCACGGCGTTGCGGCCGTCGCGCTGGCGGTGCACCCCGATGTGGTCGCGCCCCTCGCTGCGCGGCGGGGCCGGCGCCGGGCCGTCAGGCAGCGCCGAAGCCAGGTACTCCTTCTCCAGGGTCGCGCGCACCCATTCGGCGCCCATGTCCGCGACCAGGAACTTCAACCGGGCGCGGGTGCGCAGCCGGCGGTAACCGTAGTCTCGGAACAGCGACACGACGCCGTGCCAGACCTCGGCAACCCGCGCCGGCGGCACGAACGCGCCCAGCCGCACGCCGAGCCGCGGGTTCGTCGACAGACCGCCACCGACCCACAGATCATAGCCGGCTCCCAGTTCCGGATAGATGACCCCGACGAACGCGATGTCGTTGATCTCGTGCAACGTGCAGTGGTCGGCGCAGCCGGAGATGGCGCTTTTGAACTTACGGGGCAGGTTGGCCAGCGTAGGGTCGCCGATGAACCGGCGGACGACCTCGTCGATCGCCTCGCTCCCGTCGATGATCTCGTCACCGTCGACCCCGGCGAGCGGGCAACCGAGAATCACCCGGGGGGTGTCGCCACAGGCCTCGGCGGTGGTCATGCCGGCGTTCTCCAGTGCCGCCCAGATCGCCGGCACATCCTCGATCCGGATCCAGTGGAGTTGGATGTTCTGCCGGTCGGTGACATCGGCGACGTCCCGGCCGTAGCGGGTGGAGACGTCGGCGATCACCCGGAGCTGATCCGAAGTCATCCGGCCGCCGTCGAGTCGGATGCGCTGCATGAAGTAGGAGTCGTCCAGTTCCTCGGGTTCGAGGATCGCCGTCCGCCCGCCGCTGATCCCCGGCCGGCGCTGGGTGTACAGACCCCACCACCGGAACCGGCCCCGCAGGTCCTGGGGATCGATCCCGTCGAAACCGGTACGCGGGTAGAGGTTGAGGATGCGGTCCCGCACCTCCAGACCGCCTTGGTCCTTCTTCATCCGCTCGTTCGCGTTGAGCGGCTCGGAATATCCCAACGCCCACTGGCCCGTTCCCTTGGGTCGGGACGGGCGCGCGGACCGGGCAGGACGAGCAGGAGAAGTCATGAGATCTCTCGGTGCGCAAGGAAGTCGCGGCGCCGGCAGCGGGCGCCACGAACGGAGACGTCAGCGGGAGCGGCGACAGCCGGCGCTGGAAACCCGCAGCAGGTCGACGTGCAGACGGGCGACGAGCATCGGCTCAATCACCAGGCACGGCACCGCGGGGGACGACGCAGCCCGGCGCCGACGGGAGACGTCAAGCGGAAGGCCTGACGCCTGCCCAACCGGCATCCCACCAGCGAGGGCGCACGTAGTCACGAGCCCATGTTTCCACAGAAGTACGGCTGATGGGCAAGTCGGGGCACTGTCCGGCCTACTTCGACCCGCCGCCCTGCTCCAAACTGCAATAAACCGGACGACCAGCCCCGAAACCGTCCGCCATGGCCGTCATGACAGCGGAGAAAATGAACAATCCCGCCGGTCACGAGATCGCTCAGATCGTCCGGTGGGCGGCGCACAGCCGCCGGAGCTGCTCCACCAGCGGACCGGTGGCCAGCCCCTTCTCCAGCAGGCCATCCGCGCCGAGTTCCAGCACCTGGTCGAGCAACGCATCCTCGGAGAATCCCGTGAAGATCACCACCGTGGCCCGCGGCACGACCCGCCGGATCCGCGGCAGGGCGGCGATGCCGTCGAGGACCGGCATGGCCAGGTCGAGCAGCACGAGGTCCGGCTCGGTGCGGACGACCTCGTCGATCGCCTCCGCGCCGTTGGACGCGGCGCCGACGATCACGAAGTCGGGTTCGGTCTCCAGCAACAGGCACAATAGGTCGCGCACCCCGTCCGCGTCGTCGACGACGACTACGCGCCGTGGACCGGGCGGAGGCACCTGCTCCGCCGGAGCGGAACCACGGCCCACAGCGGAACCGCCGACCAGGCCGACGGCCTTCTCCCCGACGAGCCCGACGGTGTCGGCATCCACCGAACGGCCGGTATCCACCATTCTTTTGTACGCGCCCCGCCCGACCCCGCGCATCGTCATTCAGGATGGTTTCCGAGGATGACCCACGTTGGCCATCAGGCCGATACCCGCAGACCGTCGCGAAGCACCGCAGCCTGGACGCGGCCGCGATAGCACACCATGCGGGAATAGCCCGTCCGGACGAGCCCTCGGCGATTCCGCCGCTTTCCGCCAACACTTCCGTGGCAACACTCGCGTTTCCCAACAATAACCCAAGAAGGTCGGCATAATGTCTCGACGGAGGTGCGGTATGACGGGCGACTTCCACACGGCGATCGATCGGCCGACCACGAAGCGCGATGCCGATCGACTTCGCCTGCCGTTTGACAACTGAGAGTAATCAGTGAAACTGGATGTGTATGGGACTTTGACCTCTAGTCAACTAGGGTGCGGCCTGGAGTAATCTGATCACTATCGGTGACTCTCTACTGGCCATTGGGCGGGCGACCGTCAGGCGGGCGAGCAGAGACAGCACACGACTGCTGAGCTTCCCTCCTCGGGAGGCGGGACCTTGCCACGCGGAAGGACGTCACAGATGCGGCAACGGAGCCGAGGCCGGCACGATGCAGCGACCGCCGAAGACCTGCTACCCGCTGAGGTCCGACGGCGGCGCTGTGAACGTGTCCTCTCTCGGGAGGAGCTCGCCCGACGCACCGGCTACAGCCGCCAGTACATCGGTCAGCTCGAACAGCCCAGCCGAGGCATCCCCTCCCGACCGATGATCGCCGCAGTCGACGCGGCGCTGGAGGCCGGGGGCGCCCTCATCGACCTGCGTGAGGCAGCCGTCGCCGCCCGGGCGGAACGCCTGCGTCGCCAGCCCGATCCGGAGCGGGAGTCCCGCCGCCGGGTTTCGGATCTGCTCGACCACCGCCGGTCGGACACCGAACTGGACTACCTCGATCGGTTGGTGGCCGATCTGATCGCCAAGGCCGACCGGCTCGATCCACAGGACGTCACCGCCCAGGTGCTGGAGCAGCAGAACGTCGTCGACAACCTGCTGCACACGCCCATGCTGCCGCACCAGCAGTTCCGGCTGTTCATGCTCGCGGGTCACCTGGCCGGGCTGCTCGCCATCTCCCTGTTGGACGTGGACGAGCTCGCGGGAGCCAGCACCTGCTGCCTCGAGGCGGCGGTGTTCACCGAGCTGACCGGTCACGAAGGACTACGGGCCTGGACCCTCGCGGTCAACAGCCTCATCGACGCGGCCGCCCGGCAGGCCTGCGAGGGCAGCGAACCCGGCAGCGAACCCGGCATCGCGTCCGGCGACGGCCTCGGGGCCCCCGTGCCACCGGACCCACGGTCCGGGCCGCCAGGTGAACCCAGCGATCCAAGGTATGCTCTGGCCGGCGGGGATGACGCCGGTGGCGAGACGCTCGACGAGATGCTGATCGCGCCGGGCGGGCGAGCCACCCCGCCCCGGTTGGTCGCGCTGGTAAAGGGACGTATCGCGCGCTTCGCCACGGCGAGTACGCGCCAAGCGGTTCCGATTCCGCCGACCAGTATCTCTCACGCGTTCCGACCACCGGTCTGAGCGGCGGTCAGACGTCCGCGAAACGCAGTGCGCGCAGCGCCGGAACATCACCTCGCCGCGCGGCACGCCCGGCGAAGGCGATAATCCCCGCCTGCTGGCGCGCACCGAGCCGAAAGTCGAGAGTGGTGAAATACCGGGCCAGCGTGCCCGGGTCGAACACCTCAAAACGGGCCGCCCGCGCCGCGACCTCGTCCACATCACGCAGCGCCAGGTCGAGTCCGGAGCGGAACGCGCCGTGCACCTCCTTGACCACCCCGGGACGGCGTTCGGCGAAGGACCGTCGGGCGGCCCACACGGCGAACACCATGGGCAGGCCGGTCCACTCCCGCCAGGCGGCACCGAGATCGACGAGCCGGAGAGGATGGTCCGGACCGCCCCGCTCGGCATCGTAGGTCGCCCGTAGCGCGGCATCACCGATGATCACTGCGGCATCCGCCTCCCGCAGCATCGACGGCAGGTCCGGCGGCATCGTCACATACTCCGGTCGCAGGCCGTAGCGCTCCTCCAGCAACATCCGGGCGAGCAGCACGCTGGTCCTGGACGTCGAGCCGAGCGCGACGGTCCGGATCTCCACGAGCGGCGCCGCCGTGCCCAGCACGACGGACAGGACCGGACCGTCGGAGCCGACCGCGAGGTCGGGCAGCACGACGAGCTCGTCGGCATGCCGGAGGTACTCCACCAGGCTGATCGGACCGATATCGAGATCGCCGGCGACCAGCGCGTCGTTCAGCCGGTCCGGGGTGTCCTTCGTCAGCTCGATGTCGAGCAGAGCACCGGAGTGGACCAGTCCCCAGTACAGCGGCAGGCAGTTCAGAAACTGGATGTGCCCCACCCGGGGACGGGCCTGGGTATCGCCATCGTTGTCCGCTCCGGCTCCGGTCAACGCCGTCCGCCCCGGCGCTCCTCCATGACCTCGATGACCACGCGGCGCTGGCGCAACGCCAGGGGATAGCTGAGCAGCCCGCTGAACACCACGGCCAGGGCGAAGGCCAGCAGCCCGCGCACCCCCAGCAGCAGGACCACGGCCAGCACCGCTCCGAAGAGCAGCACGCGTACCGCGAAGTACCGCAGGTTGATGCCAAGCAGGCCGCGCTCGCCCGCCTGGCCCGATCCGGTCAGCGAGTCAGGCATCGCTCCCTGTGGCCACGAAACCCGCTGTGGCCACGGAACCAACCGCCTACGCGGTTGCACCATCACGTCCTCCGTCTCTTCGTCGGCACCCAGCCGAGCCGGCGCAGCACGGTCGGGAAGAAGCCCAGCCCCAGGAAGACGACGAACAGACCCAGCAGACCGGCGGCGCCGATCGGCAGACCGATCCAGTCGAGCACCACGTACCCGGCCACCCCCGGAAACAGGATCACCAGGAAGGCAAGCACAAAGATCGATCCGATGCCGGGTGCTCCGGGGTGCCGGACAGGCCCGGGACTCCCGAGCGCCGGCGACTCCTCGGATCCGCGGGCCGGCCCCGGCCCGTCCCCGGTGCCCATCCGGTCCACCGGTCAGGCGTCGATCGAGGTCGGGACGTCACGCCGAGCCGGGTCGGGACCGTCGTAGACACGGATCTCCCGGTAGCGGGTGTCCCGCTCGACCGGGCGGAAGCCGGCGTCGCGGATGATTGCGAGCAGATCCTCGCGGGTCATGGTGTGCGGCGTCCCGAACCGGTCCGCATCGTGCGTGATCTTGTACTCGACAACGGAACCGTCGAGGTCGTCAGCGCCGAAGTTCAACGCGAGCTGCGCCGTGGTGAGGCCGTGCATCACCCAGAAGCACTTGATGTGATCCACGTTGTCGAACAGCAGCCGGGAGACGGCGAACGTCTTCAACGCCTCGACCCCCGTCGCCATCGGCTGGTTCATCAACCGGTTGCGCGGGTCACCGGCGGCGTCGTGCTGGAAGCGCAGCGGAATGAAGACCGTGAACCCGCCCGTGGAATCCTGCAGCTCACGCAGCCGCAGCACGTGGTCCACCCGGTGCCGGGGCTCCTCAATGTGCCCGTACAGCATCGTGCACGGGGTGCGCAGGCCCTTGGCGTGGGCGAGCCGGTGGATGCGCGACCAGTCCTCCCAGTGCGTCTCGTGACCGACGATCTTCTGGCGGACCTCCCAGTCGAAGATCTCCGCACCGCCGCCGGTGAGCGACTCGAGTCCCGCATCGATGAGCTCGTCGAGAATCTCGTCGGCGGACAGGCCGCTGATCTTCTCGAACCAGTGGATCTCGGTAGCGGTGAACGCCTTCAACGCGACGCCGGGCAGCGCCTTGCCGAGCTCCCGCAGCGAGCGCGGATAGTAGCGCCAGGGCAGCGTCGGATGCAGACCGTTGACGATGTGCAGCTCGGTGATCCCGGCCGGCTCCATCTCCTTCGCCAGCCGGACAGCTTCCTCGATGCGCATGGTGTAAGCATCGGACTCACCGGGCTTGCGCTGGAACGAGCAGTACGCGCAGGACGCCGAGCAGACGTTCGTCAGGTTCAGATGCCGGTTGACGTTGAAAAAGGTCTTGTCGCCGTTCTTTCTGGTGCGAACCTCGTGGGCGAGACCGCCCAACCAGACGAGGTCGTCGCTGGCGTACAGCGCCTCCCCGTCGGCACGGCTCAGCCTCTCGCCGACGGAAACCTTGGCCTCGATCTCCCGCTTGAGCCCAGCATCCATGCCTTCTAGCCTAGCCCGCAGCTCTCGGCGTCCTCGGAGGCGAGCACAGCTACCCGGTCACAGCCGCCCCGCGATCCGGCGGGGCATCCGGATTACTCGCGGCTACCCGCCGTTCCCGGTGTTCCCGCCGTTCCCGGTGTTCCCGGCATCCGGGCGCTGAGCGGCCCGCTGTGCGGCCCTGCGCTGCATCCGCCCGAGCGGCCAGGTCAGCAGTCCGGCGACGGCGAACCCAATGAGCAGCGCCATCAGCAGGTTCAGCCCCACGGTCACCAGGATTACGGTGATCACGGCGAGGGCGGCGACGCGGGTCAGGAAGTACGGCAGTTGCGCACGCAGGTTCACGTCCTGCGGCGCGGGCCGCTCGGCGCGAGTGGGACGACCCGGCCGCGCCGAGGCGCCGCGGCCCCCCGCCGAGGCGGGTCTGCGTGCCGTGGCCCCGTCCACCCCGCCGGTTCCGCGGCCCCGGTTCCTCGCCGGTCCGCGCCCACCCGTGGCCATATCGTCCTCATCCCGCCGGCACCGCGGCCCCGGTCGGGGCCCGTTCCCGACAACTGTGCCTGTCCGGGCGGGGCCTGCGCCAGGGGGAACAGGCGTCACCCGGCCGGTGGCGCCGCCTCGACGTCCGCCAGGTCACGGCGGCCCGGCAGGTCACAGCGGCCCGGCAGGTCACAGCGGGCGCCGCCGAGCTCGCCGGTCCAACGCCGGAAGAGCGTGTGCGGCACGTCGGCGGCGTCGAGCACCCGCCCGGCCACGAAGTCGACGAGATCGCCGGCCGTCCGTACGCCCGCGTAAAATCCCGGGCTCGCCGCGGCCACCACCGCCCCGGCGTCGTGCAGGTCCAACATGTGGCGCAGCGTCGCGCGGGTGTAGGGCATCTCCCGCGGGACGACGATCAGACGGCGGCCTTCCTTGAGCGTGACATCCGCCGACCGCTGCAACAGATCCTTGGACAATCCCAGGGTGATGCCGGCTAGGCAGGCCGTGCTCGCCGGGACGACGATCATCCCGCGGGTCGGGTACGAACCGCTGCTCGTCGGCGCCCCCAGATCACCCGGGGCATGTACCTCGACGAGGGTGGACACCGTATCGGCCAGCGCGTCACGATCGGCCCGCCGCGCCGACACACCCTCTGGAGGTGACACCCCGCCCAGGGGCATGGACAACCACGTGACCAGGGCTTTCGCCCAGGCGGAGTCACGCCAGGCGATGCCCGTCTCATCGAGCAGGGTCAGGCGGGCCGCGCGGGACAGCACCAGATCGACTGGCAGCCGGGCGGCCAGCAGGCCACGCAGCACCGCGGCCGCGTAGGGGGTTCCACTGGCGCCGCTCACCCCGACCACCCACGGCAGGCGCGGTCCGGCCTCCTCCTCGGGGGCACTGAAAACATCGGCCATGACGAATCCGACGCTCAGACGGCCAGGCCACGGCTGGCGAGATCGACGACGGCGAAGAGGAACAGGACGATGCCGACGAATCCGTTCGCGGTGAGGAAGGCCCGGTTGACCCGCGACAGGTCGTTCGGGGACACAATGGCGTGCTCATAGCAGAATGCCGCCGCCGTCAGCACGAGCCCGGCCCACCACCACGCACCAGCGTTGTCCAGCAGCCCGTAGACGATGAACAACGCAAAGGTGATCATATGCGTAACCGTGGAGCCAATGAGCGCGGCCCGCACCCCGAACCGGGCCGGCACCGCACGCACGCCGATGCGCCGGTCGACCTCGGCATCCTGGCAGGCATAGATCACGTCGAAGCCGCCGATCCAGCTACCGACCGCGAGGCCGAGCACCAGTGCGGCCCAGGACCACTCGCCGGTGACCGCGATCCACGCGCCGACCGGGGCCACCGCCTGGGCGATGCCGAGCACGGCGTGCGGGAAGTCGGTGAACCGTTTCGCGTAGGGGTAGACGACGAGCGGCGCGACAGCGACCGGCGCGAGCAGCAGGCAGAGCCAGGACAGGGCCGCGGCGGCGGTGAGGAAGACGGCGAGCGCGACCGCGGCGCCGACGACCGCCGTGCGCACCGA
The DNA here is from genome assembly GCF_977946435.1 of Frankia sp. CgKIO3. Classification (NCBI taxonomy): domain Bacteria; kingdom Bacillati; phylum Actinomycetota; class Actinomycetes; order Frankiales; family Frankiaceae; genus Frankia; species Frankia sp. CgKIO3. The sequence continues at coordinate 13,363 of NZ_CDWTMO010000065.1, forward strand.
GACCACGCCGGTGACCAGCTCTCGGTTCGCCGTCCTCGGATTACGGGCGTCGATCGCGCGATCGATGACCCGGTTTGCGGCCATGGCGAAGGTTCGGGCCGCGACCATCGCCACGCTGACGAGGGCGAGGTCCGACCAGTGCACCGACCGGGAATCCGCGAACGAGGCGGCGAGCGCCGCGATGTAGGCGAACGGCAGCGCGAAGACCGAGTGCTCGATGACGACGAGCCGCAGGAACGCCCGTACCCGGCCGGCGGCGTGTCCCGGGCCGGCTCCCGACCCTCGCCCGACCGGCTCCGACGCGCCCGGCACCCACGCGGCGTCACTCACCGCAATCACCACTCCTTGTTCCTTGCCTATCCAGAGGCCCTAGCGTCCTTTTTGTCTTTGTCCCTCTGGATAAGCAAGGCAAACGGAGGACGGTCACAGTCCATACTCCTTCCATCGGCGGGTGACCCGTTCGCGGACCGCCTCGTCCATGACGATCTCCTCCGGCCAGCCGCCGTTGCGCCGGTAACCCTCGCTCGGTAGCTTGCGGGTCGCGTCCACACCAACCTTGCCGCCCCAGAACTGCTCGTAGGCGGCGTGGTCGAGATGGTCCACCGGCCCGATGGTCGTGATCAGGTCGTGGGCATAGTCGACGTTGCCGAAGGCGCGCCAGGCGACCTCGTGGTAGTCGTGCACGTCGCAGTCGGCGTCGACGACCACGATCAGCTTCGACAACGACAGCAGCCCGGCTCCCCAGACCGCGTTCATCACCTTCTGCGCGTGCTTCGGATAACGCTTCTCGATGGAGACGATGCAGCAGTTGTGGAACACCCCCGCCTCAGGCAGGTCGTAATCGACGATCTCGGGGATCATCATCCTGACCAGCGGCAGGAAGATCCGTTCGGTGGCCTTGCCCATCGGACCGTCCTCCTGCGGCGGCCGACCGACCACGATCGTCTGGAACACCGGGTCACGCTGCGTCGTCATCACGTCGACGTGCAGCGCCGGGAACGGTTCGACGGGGGTGTAGAAGCCGGTGTGGTCGCCGAACGGCCCCTCGGGCAGCCGCTCCCCCGGCTCGAGCCAGCCCTCGAGCACCACTTGTGCGTTCGCGGGCACCCGCAGCGGGACGGAGAGGCAGTCGATCATCTCCACCCGCTCGCCGCGCAGGTAACCGGCGAACAGGTACTCGTCGAGGTCGGTGGGCAGTGGCGCGGACGCGGCGTAGGTGACCGCCGGGTCGCACCCGAACGCGATCGCGACCGGCAGCCGCTCCCCACGCCGCTCGGCGACCGCGTGATGCGCGTTGGAGTCCTTGTGGATCTGCCAGTGCATGCCGACGGTGCGTGCGTCGTGGCGTTGCAACCGGTACATCCCGAGGTTGCGCGCCCCGGTCTCGGGGTGCTTCGTGTGCGTCAGACCGAGGTTGAGGAAGGCCCCGCCGTCGTTCGGCCAGGCGTGCACCCCCGGCAGCCGGAACAGGTCGACGTCCGGACCCTTGAGGATGACGTCCTGGCAGGGCGCGGTCCGGACCCGGCGGGGCGGGATCGAGGCGAGCGACGCCGCCTTGCCGAACGCCTCGCGCAACCCGGACAGGCCGATCGGCAGCTGCGGGCGCAGCAGCGCGCCGAGCCGTTCACCGATGTCATCCAGCGCCTCGACGCCGAGCGCGGCAGCCATCCGCTCCTCGGTGCCGAACACGTTGATCGCCAGCGGCATGTCGGCGCCGGCCGGGGACTCGAACAGCAGAGCCGGCCCGCGCTCCCGTACCACCCGGGTCACGATCTCGGTGACCTCGAGACGCGGGTCGACGGGTACGGTGACGCGGCGCAGATCCTTCCGCCTTTCGAGATGAGCAAGGAACGCACGCAGATCCGCCCAGGCCATGACCTCCATCCTCGCAGTCGCCACGGGTGGATGCCCGACCGCCCACAGGTGGTCACGATCCCAGTTCAACACGTCACGCCACGGGCACGACCGCGTCGGATAACGGACCGGAGGGACGAGGAGTCGGCGCGGAAGGCACACTAGAGGTACACGGGCCGGCCATCACCACGACATGTACGTCCGCCGCAGGCCATAGCGGACGGTACGTGCTCGCCTGACCCATCTGGTGGGGTCGCCCGTCCGTGACGCCACCCGTCCGTGACGTCGCCACGGGTCGGGGGTTTCGCCACGGGTCGGGATTAGATGCCCGCGGATCGGATGTTCCATACCTGACAGGTCACGACGAGAATAACGATCAAGAAAAGCAGGAAGGAGCGACCGGCCGGTGCTGGGCCTCGCGCTGACGTTTGTGATCATTGGCGTTTGGGCTTACGCGATCATCGATGTCTTCGGGACACCCCCCGAGGAGGTTCGGATCATGCCCAAACTCGCGTGGATCGTAGCAGTGATCTTCCTTGGTATCTTCGGCACCGCCGGATGGTTCTTCTTCGGTCGGCCTCGCGCGAACAGCGCCGGCGGGCGACCGCTGCGCCGGCCGGTCTCCGACCACCCGGCCTTCGGGCAACGATCGTCCTGGGGCGTCGACAGCCGGCGTGATGGCGGCTTCAACCGGTACAGCGCACGGACGGGCACCCGCCGGGCCGCCGTCCGGCCGAAGGGTCCCGACGACGACCCGGACTTCATGCGGGAACTGTCCGCCCGGATCCGCAAGGGCGAGGCCGGACCGCCGCCGTCGTCGTCCCACGGCTGAGCCGCCTGGACGCGGGGGATCCAGGGGCACGAGCCCGCGGCTGACCGGCTCCGCGTACCGGGACGAGCGGCGGTCCGTCGTTCCGGTACGCGGCCGAGCGGGGTGTTCTCCGCAGGCTGCAGGTAACCCGCCCGTTCTCCCCGACGGGGCCAGACCGGGACCAGGGACCAGCAGCCGCGGGGAGGGTCAGATGCCGGCGTAGGAGTGCAGCCCCGAGATGATCAGATTCACCAGGTAGTAGTCCACGAACAGGGCGCTGAAGGCCAGCAGCGAGATCGTCGCGGCCCGCCGCCCACGCCATCCAGCCGTCGCGCGGGCGTGCAGGTAGGCGGCGTAGCAGACCCAGGTGATGAACGACCACGTCTCCTTGGGGTCCCACCCCCAGTAGCGGCCCCATGCCGCCTCCGCCCAGATCGCCCCGGCAATGATCGCGAAGGTCCAGATCGGGAACGCGAACGCGATGACCCGGTAGGACAGTGTGTCGAGCGCCGTTGACGACGGCAGGCGCATGACGATGCCGCCCCGGCGCTGCATGGCCCGGCTCGCGTCAGCCCGTCCGGCCGCGACCTCGGCCAGCCGGTTTTCCCAACGCTCCTTGATGAGGAACAACACCGTGGTCACGGCGGAGACCAGGAATACCCCGCTGGCGACGATCGCACCGACCACATGGATCTTGAGCCAGTACGAGTTGAGCGCGGGCACCAGCGGTCCCGCGGCGACATAGAGCACGGTGCCGGCGAAACCGAGCGAGAGCACGACCGGCAGCATGACGAAGACGCCCAGCCACCGGACCGGCTGCCGGATCATCAGGCCGAGAAACGTCGTGACCGCGATCAGACAGATCATCGACGAGAACTCGTACATGTTGCCCCAGGGCACCCGCTCCGCCGCGAGGCCACGAGTGATGACGGACCCCAGGTGCAACGTCCAGCCGACGACCGTCAGCGCGACGGCGATCCGCCCGATCCGCCGGGCACGCGCGGGAACCGCCACGTCGCCGTCGTTACCGGCGGCCAGCGTGTGCGCGGCGTTCGCCCGCCGCCGGACAGCTTCGCTCTCCCGGGCCCGGGCCGCCGCGAGGGCCACGGCGGCGGGGTCGGACGGGTCGATCGGGGTCGCGGCCCCATCGGTCGGGCCGGCCGGGCCGGCGGGATCGGCGGCGGCGCCGCTCCCGCCGGCCGCCGCTCCGATCAGCGCCGCCGGCCACCCGGCCCCCTGCCGTGCCGGGACGGCCGCCGCCTCCTGAACCGCATCGTGGCGCAGGCCGAGCCGGCTGAACGCGAACTCGGCCGCATAGCCGAGCATCGCCGTGGCGTACACCGCCTCGCCGCTGCCAAACAGATGATCGGAAAGGCTGGCTACGCCCTCGTTGACCGCCATCAGTGCTCCCGTTCGCTGGCGCTCGACACGGCATCGCCGGCTGCGGTGCCACCCGGTTCGGTGCTACTCGGTTCGGTACTGCCCGGTTCGGTACTGGCGGGTTCGGTACTGGCGGGTTCGGTACTGGCGGGTTCGGTACTGGCGGGTTCGGCGCCGCTCGATTCCGAGGCGGTCGGCACGGACCGGTCGGTGCCGGCAAGCCCGGTGGCCTCGCGGACCAGGGTCGTGAGCTGGGCCAACTCGACGGCGAACCCGTCGGCGTCGGAGCGGGACAGCCCGCCGATCTCCACCGTGCACCCACCGGCGGCCGCCGGCCGGGCCCGCACCCAAACCCGGCGGCGGCGCACCCGGAGACTCGCGATCAGCCCGACGATGATGAGGACCGCGAAGAGCAACGCCTCGCCCTTGAACGGGTCGGACTTGACCTGGAAGGTGGCGAACTCGGCCACGCTGTCGGCCTCGAGGCTCATCCCGCCGGGCAGCCCGGTAAGGGTGCGCTGCCGCGGGTTGTCGAGAGCCAGGACCTGCGCGGTGCGCTCGCTGCCCGCCGGGCCCGTCATCGTGATCTGGCGCATGTCGCGGGTGTCGACCGTGTAGACGTTCTGTGGAATGCCCTCGTTGAGATGGAGGTTGCCGACGAACCCCGTGATCGTCAGACCGGGCGCGCGGGCCGCGGGGAACACGGAGACGTATCCCTGGGTCGGGTCGAGGCGGGTGGTCGGCGTGAACACGCCGCTGAAGGCCAGCTGCTGGGGCTCCTTGCGGACACCCAGCGCGGGCAGTCCGGTGTCGGGGATCTTGACGGTGCAGGTTGAGGTGAACATGCCGTCCCGCGGGGTACACGGCACGTTCGACTCCCAGACGACCTTGCGCGCGGCGTCGCGAAGCACAAAGTGCGGGGCGAATCCATGCCCGATGAGGTAAATCTTGGCATTGCCGATCACCAGCGGATGGTTGACGCGGATGGTCGCCTTGCGGGTCGGGGCGTTCAGCGCGGCGGCATACGTGACGTCGGCGCGGAAGTCGGACGGCTGGCCGCTCGGCTGGAACGTGGCATTGAACCGGTCCAGCGTGAGCGAGAACGGGCGCAGCTTCGCGGTGTCGACGCGCTGACCAGCGTTGAACTGGTCATAGGAGATGATCGTATTCGCGAATCCACTCCCGGAGACGACGAGCACGGTCCCGGAGTATCCGTACCAGGAACCGAAGCCCACCGCGGCGAGCAGCCCCACCAGGGCAATGTGGAAAACGAGGTTACCGGTCTCGCGCAGGTACCCCTTCTCCGCGGCGACGGAGTGGTCGGCGGTCCCCTTCGCGTCGCGGGCCTCGCCAGCCGTGGCCGTGACCCGGAAGCGCCGTCGGCGCAGCGCCTGCCGGGCGGCCGCCATCGCGTCGCCGGGCTCCATCGGACTCGTCCAGGCGCTGCCGCCGGGCAGCCGGCCGGGCCGGGCCGGGGCCTTCGGCGGCGCGGTGAACAGCGCCCTGGCATGCCAGCGGATCCGGGACGACAGGCAGCCGATCAGGGAGATGAACAGCAGCAGGTAGATCGCCGCGAACCAGGACGCGGCGAAGACGTCGAACCCGGAGAACCAGTCGAGCAGCGGACCGAGGGTGGGGTGGTCGGCGAGGTACTGCTCCACCCGCATCGGGTTGATGGCGCGTTGCGGCAGCAGCGATCCGGGCACGGCGGCCAGGGCCAGCAGGAACAGCAGCAGCAACGCGGTGCGCATGCTGGTGAGCTGGCGCCAGGACCGGACGGCGAGGGCAAGGGCCGGATGCCGGGTGAACCGGCCACCGGCGCCGGGGGCGCGCCCCGGTCCGTCGGTCGGCGCGCCGGGGTCGCCGGGGTCGCTGGGCGACGGACCGGCCGCGCTGTCCGGCGGGTCGAACGCCTCGGGGGCGGCGACGCGGGCGTCGGCATGCCCCTCGGGCAGGCGGCGCGAGCTGGCCGCCACGCCGGAGTCGAATCCCGCGGACTCGATGGCGGACTCGAGGCCGGACTTCTCGAGGCCGGACTCGGCCTCGACGGTGTCGCCGGGTTCGACGTCGACGGACCCGGCGGCGAGTGGCGCGGGATCGGCGGCTCCGGACGCAGGCGCGAGCCGGGCGTTCGAACGGGTTGAGGAGGTCACAGCGGCGTCTCCGAGAAGCCGGGGGCGTAGGGCCGTAGGTTCGCAACCAGGTCGGCCCATTCCCCCGTGAGTTGAAGCACGCCGACCGTGACGAGCAGCATGCCGCCGAGCAGGGTCAGGATGCGGGTATGCCGTCGCAGCACCCGCAGGGCGCCGACGGCACGTCGGAAAGCCAGTCCGACGGCGAGGAACGGCAGCCCGAGCCCGAGGCAGTACACCGCGGAGAGGAACGCTCCCCGCTGCGCCGTCGCGCTCGTCACCGCCAGACCCAGGACGGCCGACAACGTCGGGCCGAGGCAAGGTGTCCAGCCGATCCCGAAGAGCACCCCCAGCACGGGCGCGCCGAGCAGGCCGGGCGCCGGCAACCGGTGGATGCGCCATTCCCTGTTCGCCCAGGACAGCCGGGAGAACACGCCGGCGAACGCGAGTCCCATCACGATAGTGACAACCCCGAGAACCTGGCTGACGCCAACCTGATGGCGGGTGAGCCACTGCCCGAGCCCGCCGAAGGCCGCGCCGTAGGACACGAAGACCGCGGTGAAGCCGAGCACGAATAGACCCGTGCCCGCGG
>NZ_CDWTMO010000066.1:0-20036 GCF_977946435.1 Frankia sp. CgKIO3
CAAAAACAGGCTCTCAGGGGCTGCCGAGCTCCGCACCGCCCAGCTGGGCGAAGTCGACCCGCTGCCGGCGGCCCCGGTCATCCGTGACATGGCTGAGCAGTTTCACCGCGGCGAGCAGCCGCCGGTTGGGAAGTTCGAGCCGGCGCAGCTCGTCGGGACGGGCGTCGCGGTCGTCCGCACCGGACTCGCGGTCGTCCGCACCGGACTCGCCTGACTCGCCGGACCGGCCCCGCTCGGTCGCCGAGCCGCCCGTGAAGTACAGCCCGCCGAGGGCCGGCAGGGCAAGCTCGGGCCGACCGCCGTCGCTGCCCAGGGCCTCCAGCACCAGGACGAGCCCGCGCCACAGGTCACCATGCTGATCACCACGCCGCCGGGAGGCGATGCGGCGCAGCCGCGCGGTGGAGAAGTAGGAGGCGTACCGCCGCCGGCCCTCGATGATCTGATCCGTGAGGCGCTTGCGGTCGGCCCGCTGCCGCGGCGTCTCGTCCGGTTTCTCCTCGGGAGGCCGGGGATGCAGCACGTCCCGGTCCTCGATGACGAACAGGAAGACCAGCTGGTACACGAGCCGGAGCAGTTCGTGGCGGAACTCGTCGGGAGTCAGCCCGCCGTGCTGACGGCCTGCCGCCAGCATCGCGCGCAGCCCGGGGTTGGCCTCCAGGAAACCGGTGCCCAGCTCCGCCATGGCCCGCACGACGTTGTCCCGCAGCTTGTCCCCGGCGACGATGCCCGCGGCCGCCGCATAGGTGTGCCAGCGTTCCAGCCAGCAGTCCGCCGGGTTCGTCGGCGCCGCGGCCGCCCGATCGGGCGCCTCGAACCGCGAGGCGTGCGCGAAGGCGAAGAGCACCTCGAAATCGGAGTACAGCTCGCCGTCGAAAATGGCTTCGAGATCGAACTCCAGGTAGGAGTGGCCGACCAGGGCCGCCGACTCCCGCAGGATCCGCAGCTTCCGGCCGTTGGAAAGGATCCCCCACAGCCGGTCGTCGTGCCGGTTGAGGAACGCCTGCATCATGCGCTGCGGGGCCCGGTCGCTCTTCGCCGGCCCCAGCCGCTGGTCCAGATCGCGGTTCCAGGCGGCGAGGTGGACGGGAACGTGCCGCCACTCGTGGCTGATGGCATCGTCCTCGCCGAGGTGGCGCACGTGCGCGACGCGGCCGTAGCCCAACTCGCCCAGCAGGACCTGCAACCACAGCTCACGGGTCAGCGTGGTCCCCGTCCTCCCCGTCGTCCGCGGGCCCGCCGCCGCGCCCACCGCCGCACCCGCGGTCGCCGACCGCTCCTCGGCGGCGAGCCTCGCGCGGAAGGTGCGGTACGCCCCGAGCAGGTACGCCCAGTGGCGGCTGGCCGCGTCGCCGAGCCGTTCCCCGGCCGCCAGGTGATAGTCCTCGGCGCGCGTGCCGGCGAGTTCCGGGTCGGCGTCCCTGACCCGCCGCACCAGGTCCCGGGTGAACAGGCTGCCTTCGAGGCTGACGGAGAGGAGCTCGACGTCCCCGATTCTCAGTGTCATGAGCCGGCCCCGGCCGGCAGGTAGACGTAGACCCCGAGGACGTCGGCCCGGTCGTGCGGGGTGACGGTGAGCCCGCGGCGGCGGCGCAGCCCGGCGACCTCCCGGGCCCGCAGGTGGGCCTCGCGCAGCGCCTCGGCGAGCCGCTCGCCCTGTGCGTCCAGCTCAGGCGCGACGTCGGCGAGCTCGGTGATGGCGCGTTCCGCCTGCCGGCGAACGAACTCGGGCAGGGCGTTCTCCGGGTCGACGGCGAACAGCCGGTCGATGTCGGGCGGCGTCAGCCACTCGCGGTTCTCCCCGCGGCCACGGTAGCCGACCAGACGCGCGTCCTCGGCCACGGTGTCGACGGTCTTCGCCGCGCCGGGCAGCGTCAGATGGAACCGGTAACGCACGAGGAGCACCACCGTGCGCGTGGCCACCGCGGAGGTGCGGAACACCCCGCAGCGCGCCCCCGGCGGGCGCCGCACCGCACCACCCGCCGGGTCCGCGGGAGCGCCCGCCCCCGCGGGCCCGGGATCATCCAGCGGGGCGATCACCCCGGTCCGGTCGTCCAGCGCCTCCTCCAGCACCGCGCGGGCGAGCCCCGTGACCGCCGGGTCGGTCCGCACCAGGACCCGATGGCCGGGCGGAACCGGCAGGTCGTCGTGCAGAACCAGCCGGCCCGCGCCGCCCGGCGGCACGCGCAGGGCGTCGGTGTAGAGGGGGTCCAGCCCGGTCACGTCGGCGACGAGACCGTCCGAGGTCTCCGTCGGAACCACCTTCACGCCCAGCTCGTCGAGGGTGTTCAGGACGAACCGGCGGACGTCGGCCTGGCTGCCGAGGGCTTCCCGCACGTCGTCCAGCACGCCCTGCACCTCGTCCAGGTCGACTCCGCTGTGGGCGTACTTCGTCAGCGTCCGGGACTCCCGCTTGGCGGCGCTGTGCCACTCGTCGGTCACCTCGTCGTCGGTCCGGACGACGTCGAGATCGAGGGTGAGCTGCTCGCCGTCCTTGCGGCGCAGGACCAGCCCTTCAAGCATGGCGATGAGCAGGCTCTCGGCGTTGTCGGGAACCGGGACCGTCACCCCGGTATCGCGGGCGATCCGGCGGTGCTTGCGCAGCAGGACGTCCAGCACGAGACCGTCGATGCCGTTGTCCGCGCCGTACAGGGTGACCGCGCGGACGTACGACTTCCGCTGGCCGAACCGGTCGACCCGGCCCTCGCGCTGCTCGTGGCGGGTCGGATTCCAGGCCAGATCGTAATGGATCACCGCCTGGAAGCTCTCCTGGAGGTTGATGCCCTCGGACAGACAGTCGGTAGCGACGAGAATGTGCCGGCCCGGGGTGGCGGTGGGCCTCTCGATGCGGACGGCCCGCGCCGCGTGGGGCAGCTCGCCGGTGACGGTCTCGACCGTCGCCTTCTTCCCGAACGTCGCCGTGAGATGCCTGCCGATGTATTCCGCCGTCGGGAGGTAGCGGCAGAACACGATCGGGTCGTACCCGTCGGCCTGCAGACCCTTGATCTCTTTGATCAACGTCGTCAGCTTGGCGTCGTGTTCCTTCCCCGCCAGCTCCAGCTCCTTGGCCCGACCGGCCAGCCTCGCGAATGTCGCCCGCACCCCGGCGGAGAGGGTGTCGTCGAGCGCACCGGGGGCGACGTCCAGCCCGTCGATCGCCTCGGCCTCGATCAGGTCGTAGGTGCCGGGGCGGCCCAGCGCGTCCGCCTCGGCCGCCGATCCGGCGGCGGCGGTGACCGACCGCGCGGTGAAGGTCGCCGCCGCCGCAGCCGGCGAGGACGCCACCGATCGCAGCAGGGCCAGCGCCGACCACCACCGCACCCGGCGGGTCCGCTCCCCGTCGGGATTCGTGACCGTCTCCCGGGCGAAGGCGAGCACCTCGTCGTGGAACCCGGAGTAGGCCGCGCTCATCCGGTACCCCACGTCGCGGTACTGGCGATCCTCCGGGAAGGGGGTGTCCTGCCCTTGATAGCGGCGGATATCGCGGCGGCGGCGCTGCACGACGTGCCGGGCGAGCTCCTCCCGGCCACGCACGGTGTCCAGATCGAGCAGCGCGAGCCGCGGGCTGAGCAGATCCCGGAACGCGTCCTGCTTACCGGAGTGGGGCGTGGCGGTGACCAGCAGGAGGTGGCGGGGGCGGCCCTGTTTCGTGGGACGGTCGGCGATGCCGCGCAGCAGGTCGTAGCGCTTCTGCCCGGCGCTGCTGGACGCGCTGCCGGACGCGCTGCCGGCCGCCGGGACGCAGGTGTGCGCCTCGTCGACGATCACCAGGTCCGGGCAGGACCGCGCGAACAGCGTCCGGCGCTCATCCGTCTTGATGAAGTCCGTCGAGACGATCGTGAACGGGAAGTGTTCGAAGATGGATACTCCGCCCGCCCGGCGCTCCAGGCCGGCGACCGTGGACGTCAGGACCAGCTCGGCCTCGATGGCGAACTTGTCGGCCAGCTCCGCCCGCCACTGTTCGGCGAGCGCGGGTGGGCAGAGCACCGTCAGCCCGGTGGCGTCCCCCTGCACCAGCAGCTCCTTGGCGATGAGAGCCGCCTCCATCGTCTTGCCGATCCCGACGTCGTCGCCGATGAGCAGGCGGACCGGGTCCTGGCGCAGCGCGAGGAGCAGCGGGACGAGCTGGTACTGCCGGGGGGTGACCGCGACGGCGGCGAGCGAGCGCAGCGGGCCGGCGCTCGCGGTGAAGCCGAGCCGCAACGCGGTAGCCAGGATGGAGATGGAACGGTGGTCGCCGGCCGCCGCCGGATCCGGCGGCGGGAAACCCACGGACGTCGCCTCGTCCCGGAACAGCCCGGTGACGTACTCCTCGTCCCCACCGAGCGGCCGCACGACGAGGGAATTCGGGTCGTCGCCGGGCAGGACCACCCATTCGCGCCCGCGGGCCTTCACCAGCGACCCCGGCTCGAAGTCGCGGGTCGGGGTGGCGCCGGTCGGGGTGGGGTGGCGCGGCGTCGAGACGGCCGCCATCAGCCGCGCCGCCCGCGGCCGAACACGTTCGGGTAGTGCGCCACGATCTTCCCCCACTCCGCGTCATACCGGAACCGGACGACCAGCCACCCCAGGTCGGCCAGCCGGTCCTCGGCGTCGGCGTCCCGCGCGGCCGCGTCGGCGGCGTCATGGTGCGGACCGTCGACGAACACGGCCACCGCCCCCGACGGCAGCCGGTAGACGAAGTCCGGCCGCGCCGCCGCGTCCGATACAAGCATTTGCGTCGCGTCAGGTAACCGATAACCCTCTTCGCGGAGGAATGTTACAAGTTGCCGCTCCAACCCCGACCCCGCCCGCTCGCGCAACGCCTCGGCGTGCCCCTCCGCGCCGCCCGCGTGGCCGTGCCGTGGCTCGGTACGGGCCGCCATCAGGGCACGAAGGGGCTCGACCGCGGCATGTCGATCGATGACGGTATGGTCGGACTGATTGTCATAGGAGAGCAGGCAGTCGTAGCAGCCCCGTTCGCAGCGCTCCCGGGCGCCCGGCGCCCGGTCGGTGTCCTCCCCGGTCTTCGGATCGAAATGGACGATGCGCAGCGCCTCCTCCGCCAGCGCCTCCGGCTCGTCATGCAGGCGGCGCAGCACGCCCGCGCCGCCCTCCGCGCTCTCGACGAAGAGCATCCGGCCCCGGCCGTCCGGGTCGGGCAGCCGCTGGGACTCCAGCTCCGCGTCCTCGAGCTGGAACAGCGCCTCGATGCCGCGTTCGAGCGCGTACCGCACCGAGGTCGCCACCTCGTCGGAGACCGGCCGGGCGAGCCGGACGACGGCGATGTTGCGCCGGTCCTCCACGTACGGGATGATTTTGCGGGCCCGCGGGTCGTCGGCGAACTCGTCGAGACCGGACTCCTCCTCCGTGAGATCCCCGGCCCGGAGCTCGCCGGCCCGTCTCTCATTCAGCCACCGGCCGTTGACGGTGTCGAGCCAGTAGCCGACGTCGTTCTTGTCCGCCCGCCGCCGCAGGCCCTGGTTGATGATCCGGATCGTCGCGGTATCGCCGTAGACGAACTCGGCGAGGTCCTCCCCATCCGGGCCGCGCACGTCTGCGGCGAGCCGTCCCGGCCGGACCCCGTGCCGGCTGAACCGGAAGGTGGTGAGCAGGTCGAAACCGGCCCGGCGGCGCTCCTCCTCGTCGGAGGAGATCCGTCGGCGATGGGTGGTGGTCACCGTCTGCAGGTACATGAGCCCGGCCCGGCCGCCGCCCAGCACCGCGCCATACTCCTCGCACCGGTTCACGGCCACGTCGCGATGATGCCAGTAGCCGCAGGACTCGCACAGCCGTGCCTCGATCGTCGCCACCGATCCGGGGACGCCGTGCTCCGAGCCGGGGACCTGGACGCTGGCGACCTGGTACCGCCCACCCTCGTGATAGATCAGCGCACCCGGGCCGAACTCGCCGACCGCGATGAACCGGGGCCGTTGGATGTAGGACCCGTCGCCCCGCCGGCTGCCGGGAATGTAGGCGGCCAACGGCAGCCGGGGGAAGGAATAACCCGGTAGGAAACCCTCGGAGGCGAAGTAGCGGTAGGAGTAGAAATCACTGAAGAGCTGCTGGTCGGGGGAGTCGTTGGTGAGCAGGTGCAGGCGCTGCTCGGCCTCGTACCGACGTCGGCGCGCGGCCGCCCGTGCCTTCGACTGGGTGAACCGGTCGAGCACCCGGCGGTTCTGCTCCCGCTGGTCGGCGATCGCCTGCCGGTACATCGCCCGCCACCGGTCGCACGCTCCGTCGAACGCAAGGAACGCCCCGTTCACGACGTTGGGTATCCACCGGTCGTACCACCAGGGGCTGTTCTTCATCTCCTCGGCGAGCACCGCCTCGGCCCGCCGCACCGTGCGGGCCCGCACGGCGGGGTCGTCCAGGTAAGCGGCAAGATCCTCCCGGATCGGCAGTGGCAGCTCGCCGCGTGGGCCCTCGGCGGTATCGAGGACGTTGGTGAGGCCGCGGTGCAGGCTCGCGCCGCTCTCGGCGAGCCAGATGGCATGCACGTGCGAACGGACCAGATCCTCGTTCGCGAGGTCGAGCCGGGGCAGGGTCACGCGACCGGCGACCATCAGCTTCGACCGGCGGAAGTAGTACTGGTCGTGCGCGCTGCCGGTGGAACAGTAGGTCGTCACGAGCGCCGGCTGGCCGCTGCGCCCGGCCCGGCCCGAACGCTGCGCGTAGGTGGCCGGGGTCGGGGGGACGTTGCGCATCATGACGGCGTTGAGGTCCGCGATGTCGACGCCGAGCTCCATCGTCGGCGAGCAGTAGAGCGGGGGCAGCCCGCCCTCGGCCGGGTCGCCCCCGCGGCGGAACGCCTCCTCCCGGTCCTGCCGCTGCTGGGCCCGGACCTGGGCGGTGTGCTCGCGGGCGACGATGCCGGCGAGCTCCGCGGCGGCGTGCGAGTACAGATCGCGGAAGAACGGGTTGACCCGTGCGCCGACGGTGTCGTCGACCACGCGGCGCAGCGGGTCCTCCGCGCCACGTCGACCGCTCCCGGCCCGCCAGATGAGCGCCGACGCCTTCACCCGGTAGCCCGCCGGGCCCCGTTGAGCCCGCGCGTAAGCCCGCGCGCCGCCGCGGGCCGGCCCGGTGACCATCACCTGCCCGATCAGGCCATGGCGCTCCAGCACCGTGAACAGGTCGTGGATCACGGCCTCGGCGTCGTCCGTCCGGATCCGGCCACGGTGGCGCGGGAACTCGTGCGGTCGGCGCAGGTAGCGGCCGAACGCACCACGACCGGTGACGTGTATGGCGTCCCGCGTGCCTCCCCGGCCGCCCGGGAACGGGTAGGCGGTGCGTTCGAGCACCCGCGGCTCGTCCCCCGACACCGCCCAGACCCCGCGGAGCAGATGGTCGGCTGTCTGGACGATGCGCTCGTGGCCAGGCTGGGTGAGGGCGTCGACGTCGACGGCGAGCGCCCGGCGCATCTCGTCCAGCAGGATGCGGGCGAGCAGCGCCCGGTGCTCGGGATCGTCGTCGCGCAGCAGGGCATGGGTTGTCGCCCACGACGCCTGGTGCTGAGCGATCTCGTCCAGGTCCACGTAGTCGAAGGTGATGAGGCCGGTCTGCTCGAGGTTCGGCATGGTCACCCGCCAACCTCGTTCGAGGTCGGCGTAGACGCGGTACCCGATCGCCGCCCGCAGCGCCCGCAGCACGTTGTCGCGCTGGCTGAACACCGGCTCCTCGATCGCGGAGAACGACCGCATCGGCAGGTCCAGCGCATCGGTGACACGCTCGGCAACCGAGTCGAACCGCAGGCCGGCGGGGCCCGCCGCGCGCGCGGCCCGGTACAGCGCGCCGCGTAGCTGGGTGACCTGCACGAAGTCGTTGAGATGCCCGGCCTGCAGGCTCGCGTCCTGGCGGTTATCGACGAAGGTGAGCAGCTTCTTGGCCCGGGAGTCCAACGCCTTCTGGCGCCGCAGGTTACGCACGATGCTGGTGCTGACCAACGACACGGCCGAGCTGCGGCCCTTGGCGGCGAACGAGGCCAGCTTGGCGAAGTCCTGGGCCCGCAGCTGCTCGTACGAGACCCGGCAGCGCAGGCAGAACCGGAACGGCGCCGGGATGAACCAGGCCGTCATCGGCTCGGACGCCACGGAACCAGACGCCACCGAACCGGACGCCGCGGAACCGGACGCCACCGAACCAGACATGTCACGAAGGAACACGGTGTGCTCGCCGTCCGTCTCGACCTCGCTGCCGTCCGCCGTCACCCGGACCCGGCGCGGCACCTGATCGGCGAGTCTTGGCAGGACGAACGAGTGCCCGTGCTCGTCAGCGTCGAACCAGGTGTCCGGAAAACGCCCTTCGGCAATGGGATCGGCAGGCCAGGGATGATCCTCGCTCACATAGAGATAGCCGAGATCGGCTTCACTTTCAACCGCGACCGACTCCCGGCGGGCGGTATAGCGGCGAGGGGCGTCCCTAGCTGCGCGCGACGACGAGATATTCCTGGCCACATTCACGACAGAAGGCCAGCGGCAGCAGTACCTTGTCCCGCGATCCGGGCACACTCACCTGGTATTGACTGGTAATATACCGGACCATCGTCGGTTCCAGGCTGACGTGGACCGTGTCCCCCTTGGAGAGGAACTGGTGCAGGCGAAAGGCGAACAACGGTCTGCCGTGCTCCGGATGACGCATCGCCGCGCCCTCGACGAGCATGGCCTGAATGGCGCCGGCACAGGTTTCCACCGGGAGATCCGTCCGCTCGGCGAGCTTCTCGGCGGCAGCGGCCAGGGTCGTCGGGTCCTCCCGCACCAGCCGGTCTCCGGGACCGAGAGCCAGACCGAAGGTGTCCTCGACCCAGATCGCCAGCGGATCGCCCGCGAGCCGCGCAAAGGGCTGGGGCCGGCCCCCGCTCGGCGGTGGCGCGCCGGTTGGGTCGAGCGGTACCTGCTCACCGACCCGCACCGGCGGCTCGGCATCGATGACCCGGGCCCGCAACTCCACGTCACTGACCGGTCGCCACGCCGTCGCGCGTTCGAGCGTCTCACCGATGATCCGGTCGGGCCGAACCTCCGCGCCGAACAACCGACCCGCCACGACGGCGACCTCGCGGCGCATCTCCTCGAAGGACGCCTTTCTCGACATGGTGGCCGAGGTACCGACACACTGCATGTCCGGTGCTTCGCACGCGTCCCGTACCCGTCGGGTGAGCAGTGCGACGTCAGCACCCTGACGGCCGCGGTAGGTATGTAGTTCGTCGAGGACGAGGAAACGAAGGCCGGCGGCTGCCCCGATCAGAGCCTGGCGCTCGTGCGGCCGGGTGAGGATATACTCGAGCATCACGTAGTTCGTCAGCAGTATGTCGGGGCGCCGATCCAGGATCCGCTGCCGGGGCTCGGCCGATTCCTGCCCGGTGTACCGGTCGAAGGTGACCGACCGGCCATCCACGGGTATTCCCCATTCGAGATACTTCTGCAACTCGTGGAGCTGGCTGTTCGCCAGCGCGTTCATGGGGTAGACCACGATCGCCGAGATGTGGTTCGGGCGGGGGTCACGGAGGACGGAATCCACGACCGGAACGATGTAGGAAAGGCTTTTACCGGATCCCGTGCCGGTGGTGAGCACATAGCTGCCGCCGTCCCGGGCCGCCTCGATGGCTTCCCGTTGGTGCCGATACAGCGTCAGCGACCGCCTGCCGGGATCGTCGGCATCCCTCTTGATCCGGAAGAATCTGCCGCAGTCGGGGTGCAGCAGGCCCGTGCCGACCAGTTCGTCGACCGTGCCGCCGGAGGCGAACGCAGGGTTGAGCGAGATCCACGGGTCAGGCCAGCGGACCTTCGCCGCCCGCTCTTGCTCGAGATAATCTCTGATCTTCTCGTCGCGAACCTCGACGAGGGAGTCGGTGAAGGCCGCATAGTCCTCGATCAGGCTCCGATGAGTCTGGAAGACCTCCACGTACTCCCTGCCCTCCTACCCGCCAGGTCCGAACAGTGTCCGGCCAGCACATCCAGGTCGGGCGCGGCGGGCCGGGTGCGTCTGTCGACGTACCCTACGGTGATCGGCGCCCACCGTCCGGCATGACGGACCGGCTTCTGCTTCTGGTGGATCCGCCGCCTGGCCTGACCCGGCCTGGCCCGGCCTGACCGCGGCACACCGTGGGCTGTTCCGGTGGGTGTCTGTCCAGAGGCCCCGGGCCCGATTCGTCCTTGTGGACACGCACGGCCACACCGGGAACCTTGCCTGTCCAGAGGCTTCGACGTCCCTTTTATCCCTCTGGAAAGGCAAGAGAGGGGGGCTGGCTACTCGGCTATTCGAAGCGGGGCGGCTGGCCGGTCGCCTCGAGGACGGACATCCACAGATCGCCGGCCGGGTCGACCTGGTTGCGCTGGCTGATCGCGAGCGGGATCGGGATGTGGATGAACCGCCGCCGCCAGCGGCCGACGACCATCTCCGTGCGGCCGGACATCGCGGCATGCACGGCCGCGTGGGCGAGCCGGATCGTGTAGACGCTGTCGTACGGGTTCGCCGGCACGCTGCGGATCACATAGCTGGGATCGATGTACTTCAGGTTGAGCTCGATACCCTCGGCGTCGAAGTACTCCTTGATCCGGCGGGAGAGCTCCGGGCCGATGTCGTGCAGCTTGCGGTTCCCGGACGCGTCGGTGCTCTCCGGCTGGCCGACAACGAGCTCCTGGCCGGCACCCTCGGCGACGACGACGACGGCGTGGCCGCGCTCGGCCACCCGGCGACGCACGTAGTTCAGCAGGCCGCCGTCGCCCTCCAGCTTGAACGGCAGCTCCGGGATGAGCACCACGTCCGCGTTACTCTTCGCCAGCGTCGCATAGCAGGCGATGAATCCCGAGTGGCGGCCCATGAGCCGGACCACGCCGAGCCCGCCGGGCGCGGACGTCGCCTCGGCGTGCGCGACCCGGATGGACTCCGCGGCCTTGCCGAAGGCCGTCTGGAAGCCGAAGCTCTGGTCGATGTAGGGGATGTCATTGTCGATCGTTTTCGGGATGCCGACCACGGCGATCTTCTCCCCGCGCGTCTCGGCCTCCCGGGCGATCTGCCCGGCCCCGCGCAGGGTGCCGTCACCACCGATGACAAACAGGATGTTGATGTTCATCCGGGAGAGGCAGTCGACGATCTCGGCGGGATCCTGCTGACCGCGGGAACTGCCGAGGATCGTCCCGCCGTCGTCGTCGATGTTGGCGACGCTCTCCGGGGTGAGATCGACGACGTCGTGGCCGTAGCGGGCGATGAAGCCCTGGTACCCGTTACGGAACCCGAAGATCCGCCGAACCCGGTAGTGCGAGGTCAGCTCCAGCACCAGACCGCGGATCACGTTGTTCAACCCGGGGCAGAGCCCACCACAGGTGACGATGCCCACCCGGGTCTTCGACGGGTCAAAGTAGATCTTCCGGCGCGGCCCGGCCGGCTCGAATCCGGGCAGGTCGTCGAGCGCGACACCACGCGAAGAGATCATCAGGGCAGTGTCGTCGTAGAGGACCTTGTCCGACTCATCGATATAGTGCTGCGTCGTCGGCCGCTCCCCCAGCAGCGGCAGGAGCGGGGAATCAATCCGGCAGACCCCCAGGGTCTTGACCGCCAGATCGGCATTATCCACCAGTATTGGTGCACCCACCGTTACCCGGCCCTCACGTCTCGATCGGCACTACATCAGTCTCGGTGACTTCGCTTCATACTTACCTGGACCAGAGGAGCACGGACGCCCCCGATCATCCCAGGTCTCTCCACACCGAGAGTACCGACCCAAACCACCCACCACGGCCCCGTCGACCGGATAACCCGCAACCTGCGGACGGAAACAATGGCTTCATAGGCGCGAAACCGGCGTAACAACCTGCCAACCCCGTCCCGACTTGTCCCAGGCGGACACCTCCGGGCGATGCGAGCAGGCCGTCCGAGCCGGATAACCCAAACTAGACCAGACCGTACCCGGGTCCGGAGGCCCCGCGACGTTGGCGGCCGCGACGGCCGGGAGACGGTCAGCTTATGCAGTGACCACCATCGCGCGGCGGCCGAATTTGGGGGAGCCAGTCACGGTCCAGGGACCGCAAACCGTGCTCAGGTCCCCCAGATTCGCCGGCCGGCAGCCGGCAGGTCACCGCGCTCAGGACAGCCCGGCCCGGTGCGCGCGTCGCCAGAAGGCACCCCCACCGAGCAACAGCGCCGCCAGTACGGCGAGGACGCCGATCTGCCCACCGGTATAGGAAAGCGAGTTCCCGCGGGGATCCGTCCCGGTCCTGTCCGGGGCGGGGTGCCGAGACGCACCCGTGCCGGCGGACGCTCTGGAGTCCCCATCACCACCACGGCCATGGTCCCCGCCACCGCTGCCGCTGCCGCTGCCGTGGTCGCCGCCGCCGTCGAGAGCCCGGAGCGAGACCTGGTCCGGCACCTCGTCGATGGAACGCGAGCTTTCCGCCACGGAACGCGACGGGCCATCCGCGGGGCGCGAAGCGGCGACCGGAACCGCGGTCAGCACAACCAGCATGCTCGTGAGCACGGCGGCACCGCCGGAACGCAATCCCATGGTGGTTCTCCCCCAGCAACCCGACTCGGCGCAGCCCGACCAGACGACGTCGGACGGTACCGATAGTCACTATGCGTGTCCAGAAGACGACAGGATCGACACGCCGACGGTCCGCCGCCCCACGTGCGTCCCTGGTAGCGGATCAGGCGCCGGCCTCGTCCGGCGTTGGTGTGGCCACGGGCGGAAACGCGCCGCCCGTCCCGGGCAGCCTCCTCGGGCAGCGGTCCGGGCGGGACAAGCCGGAAGCCGGCGATTGTGTCGGAGACAGGTCGTAAGGTCGATCAGGCGGAGGCGCGGACGGCAGCTAGCGTCGCGCCGCCGCGCCCTGACCCAGCCCCCGGCCGAGGAGCCCGATGTCCGCCCGTGATCAGGTCCGTGGCCGGTCGCTTCGGCTCTTGGACTACCTGGCCGCGCTCGCCGCCGAACGGCGCGGTGCCCCCCGTCGCCAGCTCGCCGAGTACGTCCCCGCTCCGCTCCTTCCGGCTGACGTCCCGTCCCATCCGGGGATCCGGTTCGGCCCGACAACGCAGCGGGAGAGCTGGCTGGAGGTCGCCCGGGTACCCCAACCGGCCGCGCCGAGCTGGCCACCCCCGCTCGACCGTTACCTGGCCGGGACGGTGGTGAGCCCGGACGCCCCACCTACCATCCCCGCCCATCTCCTGGACGCGGAGGCCGTCGAGCGGACCAGGGAGCGCGAGCCTCCCGCTCCCGGCGTCCCGGGCGAGGAGCGGGACGCTCCGCCGGGCGCCGTCGCCCTGCTCGACGCCTGGGTGCGTCAGGTGTGACGGCCGTGGGCGCCCGGGGCACGCGCCGCCCGCGACGCGCGCGCCCTCTACCAGCGCCTGTTCGACCTGCGCCTGCGGCTGCAGCGCGAGGCCGCGACCGTGGAGCTGGCCTGGGGGCACTCGGTGCTGTGCTGGCGGGTCGGCGACGCGACGATCATCCATCCGCTGCTCGTCACCCGCATGGTGCTGACGGTCGATCCGGACTCCGGGGTCATCCGGCTGCATCCCGACGGTCCGGCGAGCCTGGAGACCGAGCCCCTGCATGGCCTCGGCCTCCCCGGTCTGGACGAGATGTCGGCCCTGCGCGACCGGCTGCGGACGGCGCCGGCCGATCCGTGGGACGCCCCGGCCCGGGCCGAGCTGCACCGCCAGATCCTCGCCCCGCTCGGGCTGGACGCCCGCGCGACCACCGGTCCGGTGCCCCCGCCGGGGCCGAGTCCCGTCCTGGTCGACACCTGGGCGGTGTACGTGCGGCCGCGGCCGGCTCTGCAGGCGCAGTTCTACGCAGAGCTGCGGACCGCCCTCGCCGAACGGGACGTGCTCCCCGAGGCCATCGCCGCCGTGGTCGCCGACGACAGGCTCGTCGCCGCCGCGCTCGGCGCGGACGAGCGGGCCGACGGCGCCCACGCCGATCGAGGCCGTGGTCGGCGCGGTCACGACAACTCTCCCGCGGGGCTCGGTGAACGCCTGCTGATGCCGCTGCCGACGAACGCCGACCAGGAGCGAATCGCCCGGCAGCTCGCGGGCGCCCGCGGGGTCACCGTGCAGGGGCCGCCCGGCACCGGCAAGAGCCACACCATCGCGAACATGATCTGCCACCTCGTGGCGCACGGGCAGCGGGTGCTCGTCACCGCGCAGGACGAAC
This sequence comes from Frankia sp. CgKIO3, assembly GCF_977946435.1. NCBI lineage: Bacteria > Bacillati > Actinomycetota > Actinomycetes > Frankiales > Frankiaceae > Frankia > Frankia sp. CgKIO3. The sequence continues at coordinate 14,123 of NZ_CDWTMO010000066.1, forward strand.
AAGCCCTCACGGTGCTGCGCGACAAGATCCCGCGGGAGCTGCGCGACCTGACCGTCGCCGTGCTCGGGTCGAGCCGGGCCGACCTCGACGAACTGCGCGCCGCTGTCGTAGAGATCTCCGGGGCGGTCAGCGAGGTCGACCCGGCGCGGGAGACCGCGGCCGTGAAGGCCCTCGCCGAGGAGCTGGACGCCGCCCGCGCCACTGCCCGCACCCTCGAACTGCGGATGATCGACCTGCTGGCCAGCGAGGCGCGGGAGTTCGACCTGCCGCACAGGCGGGAACGCGCGCCGGAGGTGGCGAGCTGGCTGGCCGAGCGCGCGGACGAGTTCGGGTTCGTCCCCGACCGGCTCGACCCCACCCACGCGCTTCCGCTCAGCCCGGCCGAGCTCGCCGAGCTCTACCGGACCGCGCGCGAGATCACCCCCGCCGACGCCCGGGCCGCCGCGAGCAATCTGCCGGACGACCTGCCGGACGGCGCGTCGCTGCCGGGCGCGGTCACCCTCGGCCGACTGCACGACGAACTCGACGAGATCCGCGCCGGGCTCGCCGACCTCGAACAGGCCGGCCTGTCCGTCGACGCGCTCGACGCCCTCGATGCCGACAGTGCCGACGGCGTCCGTGCCCTGGTCGAGGACACCCGGGCCGCCGCCGACCGGCTGCGCCGGCTGTCGGTCGGCTGGCTCGCCACCGCCCGGGCGCAGTGCGCGCCGTCGGGTGAGCAGGCCGGGTTCTGGGCCGACCAGGCCACGGCCCTCGCCGCCGAGGTCGCCGAGCTGCGCCGCCTGACCACCCTCACCTTCGGCCGTTCCATCGAGCTGCCCACCGGTGACCCGCGGGTCCAGCTGAGGCTGCTCGCCGACCTGCGGGGCCGCTTCGCCGCCGGCCGGGGGATCCCCCGCCTCGGCGGGCGGGAACTGCGGGACCTGCACGACGCGGTGCGCGTTGACGGGCTGGTCGCACGCACGGTGGGCGATGTGGCAATCGTCGAGGCAGAGGTGCGCCGCCGTCAGACGCTGACCGCCGCCGCCACCCGTCAGGCCGCGATCGCCGCCGCCCTCGGCGGCGAGGCCGTCGAGCCCGCGGCACCCGACGTCCTCACCCGGCTCGACGCGGTCGCCGGCGGCCTCGCCGATGCCGTCGACTGGGAACGCCGGGCGGCGCCGGAGCTGTCCGCCCGGCTGCGCGCCGTCTTCCCCGCCGGCTTCCCCGCCGGCCATCGCGCCGGCCATCGCGTCACGACGGCGCCTTCCGACCCGGACACGCTTTCCCACCTCGCCGGCCTGCTTGCCGCGGCGACCGGCCGACGGCACGAGAAGGAGATCGTCGGTGCGCTCGCCGTGGTGGAACGGGCGCTCACCGAGGGAGGCCGTGGCCCGCAGGCCGGCCGGGTGTGGGCCGGCCTGCACGAGGCGCTGGCCAAGCGGGACCTGGCGGCCTGGACGGCGCTGCTCGACGAAAGCGCCCGGCTGGCGGCGCTGCGCCCCGACGTGGAACGCCGGGACCGGCTCGCGGCCCGGCCGCGCGCGGTCGCGCCGCTGTGGACCGACGCCATCCTCACCGGGCAGGGTGACCCGTCGGGCTGCGGTGATCCGGTGCAGGCCGGTGATCCAATGCGGGCCGGCGATCCGGTGCGGGCCGGCGAGGCGTGGCGCTGGCGCCAAGCCCAGACCTGGCTCGACGACCTGCACGCCGACGGCGACCTCACCACGCTCGGCCGTCAGCTCGCCGACGCCTCGCGGCACGTGCGCGCCCTGGTGCTGGAGACCGCGCGTCGCTCCGCCCGGCTGGGCCTGGCGATCCGGCTCGGCGATTCCCAGCGCCGGGCGCTGACCGGCTGGGTGCAGGCACTCGACCGGATCGGGAAGGGCACCGGGAAGTACGCCCCGCGGTGGCGCGCCGAGGCCCGGGCCCACATGCGGGCGGCGATGGGCGCCGTACCGGTGTGGATCATGCCGACGCACCGGGTGATGGAGAGCTTCGAGCCGGGCGCCGACGACCTGTTCGACGTGGTCATCGTGGACGAGTCCAGCCAGTGCGACCTACTGGCCCTCGGCGTGCTGAGCCTGGGCCGCAAGGCCGTCGGCATCGAACGGGCCAAGGTGCATGCCCTTATGGACGCGCACCTGCCCGACGTCGCCCAGCGTTCGCTGCTCGACGTGGAGGCGAGTCTCTACGACACCGCGGCCCGGGTCTTCCCGCGCACCATCGTGCTCAAGGAACACTTCCGCTGCCTGCCCGACATCATCGGCTTCTCCAACCGCTTCTACGACCAGCAGATCCTGCCGTTGCGGGAGGATCCGGAGCTCGCCATCGGCGCGCCGCTGCGACCGGTCCGGGTCCCCGGGGGCGCCCGGTCGCAGACCCGCTTCGGCGACGCGAACCCGGCGGAGGCGCAGGCCCTTGTCGAGCGGGTCCTCGCCTGCTGCGCCGACCCGGCCTACGAGGGGATGAGCATGGGCGTGGTCACCCTGCTCGGCGCCGGCCAGCCCCGCCTCATCGAACACACCCTGGTCGAACGGCTCGGGGAGCGCGAGTTCTCCCGCCGCGACCTGCGGGTCGGCGACCCGTACCAGTTCCAGGGCGACGAACGGGACGTCATCTTCATCTCCGTCGTCGCGGACGACAACCGCTCGGCCGCCACCCGCCGCCGTGACCAGCAACGGGTCAACGTGGCCGCGAGCCGCGCCCGCAACCAGATGTGGGTGTTCCACAGCGTCGACCCGGCCACGCTGCGCGACGACGATGTGCGGCGCCAGCTGATCGAGTACATGTACGCCGGGCAGACCGGACGGCTCGACGCGGATCTGGCCGATCGCTGCGCGAGCTCCTCGCCCGCGGCTACCGGGTTCGCCCCCAGCATCCGGTCGGGCGCTACCGGATCGACCTGGTCGCCGAGGGGGTCGCCGAGGGGGTCGCCGCCGCGCGAGCCACCGCCGAACAAGCCGTCACCGAAGGAGCCACCGCCAAGCGAGCCGCCGCCGCAGGAGCCGCCACTGGGGATGTGGGGCGCTGCGGCCCCCGCCTCGCGGTCGAGTGCGACGGTGACCGTTTCCACGGGCCCGACCAGTGGGAGGCGGATCTGCGCCGCCAGCGGATCCTGGAACGGCTCGGCTGGACGTTCTTCCGGATCCGCGGCTCGGAGTTCTACCGGCATCCCCGGCCGACCCTGGACGCGCTGGTGCGGCGTCTCGACCAGCTCGGCATCCACCCGGTGCCGGTGCCAGTGCCAGTGCCGGCTGGCGAATTTGGGGGACCTGAGCACGGTCTGCGGTCCCTGGACCGTGCCTTGCTCCCCACAACTCGGCCACCACGGCCACCAGCCGGCCCGCCGACGGAAGAGTCCTGATCTATCCGTTGGCGGCCCGGGGTTTGGGGCCGGTGGCGCGCATGTTCACCAGTCTGCCAAGCAGGTCGAACCAGAAGGGGGGCGCCGGCGGTGAACGCGAAGCAGGCGATCGCGATGCCGGCGATTTTCAGGAGCCAGCCCTCGACGGAGTCGGGAACCTCCCGTGGGTCGTCGCGGCCCGCGGAGTTGTGGACCCAGCCGATCGGGAAGGCGAGCCCCGAGGCGTCGCGCACCGTCTTGATCATCTGTTCCGTGGCGTCCCCCACCGTGGGCTGGTCGGAGGTGAGGCGGGTGCCGGAGGCGGAATCCCCGGCGGAGCCCCCGGCCGCCTCGCCGGATGAACCCACCTCGGCCTGGGCCGCGGTCACGGCCGCCTGCCGCACGGTGCCGTCCTGCCAGAACGCCCGCGCGAGCCCGATCGCGTCGAGGTTGAACAGGACGGACAGCAGGACCGCGTAGCCGAGCAGGAAGACGGCGATGCGCCGCTTGTACCACCCGGACAGGCGGTCCATCGCGTCGTCGTACCACCGGGCCAGCTCGAGGACGACCTTCTCGCGGTCCCCGCCGGCCTGGACTATCGCCGTGGTCATCGCGGTCTTCACCGGGGAGCGGGCATCGCGGCGAGCCCGTCCTCCACCGTTCCCACGGCTCCGGCCTTGGTGGCGGCGACTAGCGCAGCGGCCACGACCTGCCCGGTGGGGTGATCCACGGGCATCGCGTCGTACAGGGCCTGGGCGGACCTCTCCTCGAGGGCCACATGCCGGGCACCGTCGTAGGCCCGCCGGTACACGGCCCTGGCCTCGTCGGAGACGTGGTCGGGCAGGGTGTCCGGGCGGAGCTGGGACAGCATGGCCCGGGCGGGCGGGTCGACCCGGTCCAGCAGCGCCTGAGCGAAGGCGGTGGACGGCAGGTAGGACGGCAACCGCAGTGTGTGCGCGCGGCGCACCGAGCCCCAGGTCCCGGAAACCGGCGGATGGTCGGCCATAGCCGGCAGGGAGGTGTCGCGGCCGGTGGCGCGCATGGCCAAAAGCGGCCCGCCCAACAGTTCGGCGACGAGGTCCGGACGATCCGCGGGCGGGTCCGCCCCCGGATCGGACGGTTCGGCGGGCCGGTCACCGCCGAGCAGCCGTCGCAGCTCGGCCTCCAGCTGGCGCCCCGGGTAGCGGAACAGAGCGAGCACGGCCTCGTTGATCCGGGAGACGGCGAGGCTGAACGCGGCAAAGAGCAGCGCGAGCCCGATCAGGACATCAAGAGCGGATGAGTCCGGCATAACCCCCCGATTCCGGAGCCCGGGGCACCCGCGCCACCGCCTTCACGGCCGAGGAGTACGCACCGGGACTGTCCTGGGCAGACCGCGCATTTCTACACCTCGGCGCAGAACCGGCACTCAGCGGCATCATCGGACACCTGGTCGAAGCAGGCGAAGATGGGCACCAGACGACCGGGCTGCCCCGCTTCGAACAGCGGGCCATGCTGGCAGGCCTGACCGGCCGGAGAGAACTGAGCCCGCCGGAGGAGCTGGTGGGGCGATCCAGGAGATCTTGGCAGCCGGCGCCGCCGGACTGGAGGGTGTCGTCGCGAAACGACCCGGCTTCCCCTATCGACCAGGCCGCGGTACGTCAGGTGGGCCAGCACCGGATTCTCCGGGAGGAGAACCGATCCCGCGGTCATCCTCGAAGCGACCGCGGCCCGCGCCGCTAACAGTCCCTGAAGACCGGCAGTTCCTCCTGGTGCGACCGTATTCGAGCGACGAATCCAGCGGTGATTCCCGGGTAGCCGGTAAGCGATGCGATGGAATCTTTCATAGCCACGACGGTCTGACCTAGATCCGCCAGTAGCTGGTGATGTTGGGGGTTCGTAGATCGTTGGAACGTGAGCGGGTGCCTGCCGTGCAGGAAGAATCGGGGTTACCACCACCAACCGATGACGTCCTGACGAGAGGCACCCGCCGGGTGAAGAGACTACGCAGATCGACCGGGCCGCGGAAACGGGCCCTGCGGGTTCGGGTCGGGCCGGCGGACCGGTCGCTGACCGGGTTGGCCGGCTTGGCGGCGGTGAGCGAACTGGTGGATCGGCTCGGGGTCGTCGAGACGCTCGACGAGCGGGTCGGGCCGGTCAAGCAGCGGGCGCGGGGACTGTCGGCCGGGGAGTTGCTGGTCGGGTTGGCCACGGCGCAGCTGACAGGGCAGGCGACGCTGTCCGGGCTGGACCGGCTGCGTCTGGACGAGGCGGGCGGGCTGCTGGCGGCGGGCCGTTCGCGCCGTCGCGGACGGCGGCGAGGCTGGCGGCCCGGTTACCCGCGCAGCGCCGGGCCGAGCTGGTCACGGGTCGGCCGACGCTGGACCTGGACTCCTCGGACGTCGAGGTCTTCGGCCGCACGAAGCGCGGCGTGGCCTATACCTACGAGGGGAAGAAGGCCGGCCGGCCGCTGCTGGCGTCGTGGGCCAGGACCGGGCTGGTCCCAATGCCATTTCCGCTAAGTTGATCAAGCTGCGGTCTGGGGTTTCATGGGGTTGGCGAGCCTGATCGTGGGCGGGGCGTGGTGGCGGATGCCGTGCTGGCCGGGTT
>NZ_CDWTMO010000067.1:0-19481 GCF_977946435.1 Frankia sp. CgKIO3
CCACGGACATAACCGTACCGAGGCAATCACAGGGGAACCCTAAACACAGATCAAATGATCAACTTATTTAATGACGATCCCGTAATGCCGGTCGACCGGCAGCCCGTGGTCCCATCCGTAGCGGTCGCTGAACGGCCTGACCCGTTTCATGTTCCCCCACGAAACCCGGTGTCCCGGCGCGTTCCGCAACGTCCAGTATGCCATCTACTGCGCCTTTTGCTGCACCATTCGTGGTGATCGACGGTAGCAGCGGAGAGCCCATTCCGGTGGGAGTTTCTCTATCTCGACCTCCGTATTCGGCGCCATGAGACCTCCTCGTTGCACCACGTCACCGCCTTCCTTGTTGTCTTCTGTCTCACTGCTTGGCGGCTGCTCGCCGCTCCTGGGCGTAGAGCAATGGTCCGGCGGTGTAGCCGGTGAACTCCCGCAGCAGGGCACCCTTCGGGGCCTGGACCCGCCCGTCGAGCCGCTGGCTCGTCGCATGGCCGATGCGGGCCATCCCACGCAGGCCTCGTGGGATGCGACGTACCACCTCACCCCGGGTCGACCGCTGGAGAAGCAGCTTGGCCAGGAAGGCCGTGAAACCGGAGCCGTAGCTGAACATCTGGGCGAGCAGCGCCGCGTCGTCGGCGCGGTGGTGATGCCAGACGAAGGCGGCTGGTTCGTAGGCGATCGCTCGGCCGGCCCGCAGCCTGCGCACGAAGAGGTCGAGGTCCTCGCCGTCCCGGCTCCTGGTGCCCGGTCCCAACGTCTCGTCGCAGCCGCCGAGGTCCCGCAGGAACGCGGCGTCGAACCCGAAATTCGCGCCGGTGCCGACGAAACCTATGTAGGGGTACAGCGGACCGTGCCGCTTGTTGTCGGCGAGGTCGAAAAGCACCGGCTCGCAGCGGGTGGACCAGTACGACGCCCGGGCGTCGAAGTAGGTTTCGGCCGCGTTCGCGATGCTCGCCGTGCAGACGAGTCCCGTGACGTACGCAACGTCCCGCTGGCGCCGGAAACCCCCCGCGCCAGCGCGAGCCCGCGGTTGCGGGCGCGGGAGAGACCCGGGTGTGGTTCGGGGACATGGCGGAATCGTTCGTCGGTGGCCGCAAACGAGTCGACGACCCGCTTCGTGGCGTCGCTCGACGGTGCATTGTCCACGATGAGGAACTCGACGGCCGGATAGGTGATCTCCGTGAGTCGACGCAGGCAGTTGGCCAGGATCTCACTGCGGTCTCTGGTGGGGACGACGACGGAGACGAGATCCGTGGAATCGAGATCTGTGGATTGAACCTTGTTTGGGCAGGCCTCGGTGGCTGCGGCAGGCCTGGTGCGGGCCTCGAGGCGCTCGAGCGGGCGGAGACCCTCGCTGACCAAGTGATCGTTTATGCGCCCGCCGAACTCCGACCAGACCCTGCCGAGCAGCTCATCGACGTCGATGCCGGTGGCCGTCCTGGCGGCCGCGGCATAGCCGAGCGGCTCACCGTGCAGCAGGACGAGGACCCGCGCACGTCGCTGATGGTCGCGCGGCGGCACGGCCGAGCGCACGACGCCCTCGGCCGACACTTCGAGTGACAGCAGCAGGTACCCTCGTCGGTCGCGGCCGGACCGGTTGGGGACTCCCGATTCCCGTGCGGGTTCATCCGGCGCTCCTCGCCTCGTGATCTTCTGCCTCGTGATCCCCGGCGCGTCCGCGGATCGTCCGTTGGGCCGGGATAACTCGACGCAATGCCCCACCCAGTTCCCGCTCGAGGTCGGGGCGTCGGTAAACCTGCGGTCTGCGTGCCGTCTCGACGAGCGCATCAACGCGGGTCTGGCGCCCCACCTCGATCCTGGGCAGGGCATAGCGGTCCTGAGCTGTCGGGAAGGCACGCCGAGTCAGCAGCGTGAACGCCGCGTCGTATCCCGCTTTCTTCACCATCATGCGCACGCGCGTCATGTTCCCCGTAGGGATAGGCGAACAGGCGTGGCCTCGGCAGCCCGATGGCCGCGAAGTCGCTGCGCGCCGCGGAAAGCTCGTCCCACAGGCCGGCCCTGCTCATCCTCGTCAACTCCGGTGAGTGCGGGAGTGCGCCGCCACTGCCCAGCCTTCCCGGTGAAGGGCGCGCAGCCGGCTCGCGTCGAGGAGCGGCAGCTTGGCGGCGCCGTTCACCGCATCCCACCTGTTCCAACCGCCGATCTCTTTCGTGACCACGAAAACCGTCGCGGGAATACCAAGTTCCCGAAGGACGGGCACGGCATGCTCGAACAGACTCGCATAGGCGTCGTCGAAGGTGAGGACCAGGGACTGATGCCGGGCGGGCCGGCCGTCGAGATGACGCAGGAGCTCATCGGCCCCGACAAAGGTGAAGCCGGCGTCCAGCAGGGCTGTCAGCTGGGCCCGGAACTGCGGCGGAGGGGCCGCATACCTGCTCAGCAGGGGATCCGACACGTCCTCTATCGCATGATAGGCGAGGACCCGCAGGCCCACGTCCGGTGCGTGCAGGAGGCCGCCGCGCTGGCGGGCTCCCCGCCAGTAGGAGCAGTCCCGCAGTCCCAGGAACATCCATCTGGTGGGCCGGTCCACCTTCCCGGCGCTGACCCTTCCGAGCACGAGACCCGCCGGGGCGCGGGACGCCCAGGGTGCCGCCGCCGCGGCCCTGGCGAGGATTCCTTTGACCGTCTTCCCGCCATGCTGGGCAAAGAGCAGGTCACCGAGACCCGGATGTTTTCGGGCAAGCGCGGCATCGGCCTGCCCGGCCTGCGTCCACTGCCTCAGGTGCGCCTCGGGCGAAACGACGTAACGCTGGTAGGCGACGGCGTCGGCGGCGAATCGAACCTGCGCACCGCTCTGCAGCAGCCGGTAGAGGAAGTCGGTGTCCTCACCGCCGAAGCTGCCGCCGGCGGTAAAACTCGTGTCGAAACCGCCGAGCCTGACGAAGGTCGACGCCCGCATCGACACCTGCCCGCAGGTCCGCGACGGTCAGCCGTCCGTCCGACCGCAGCAGCCGCCGGCGGCGCGCCCGGGCCCACCGGTCGACTCCGTAGGTGAGCACCGTGGGCGGCGAGGCGGGGTGCATCGGGATGTGGCCGACCACGGCGTCGGCGCCGTCGGCGAGAAGCTTTTCATGCTCGACGAGGAGCCGCCGGTCCGCCGCCATGTCGTCGTCGAGGAAGAGGATGAACTCGCCGAGCGCGCTCGCGGCGCCACGGTTTCTCGCCGCAGCCGCGCCCGCGTTCTCCTGCTACAGGATACGCTTGGAGAACGGCAGGGAGACGGCCCGGAGAGCCTTCTCGGTGCCATCCGTGGAACCGTCGACGACAACGATCAGTTCGCAGGGCCACAGCATATCGAGGTGCCTGAATCCCACAATACTCTACAATACCACGTCCCAGCGGTTGTATGTCGGCATCACAATGCTGAACCGGACCGGAGGCCCATTACGGGCGGGCTGCCCCGCCGAATGGTCCAGGATGTCCACGCCCGGTTGCTCACGCTAGCTCATCGCGAATTCCGCCGAGCCAACCCGGATGATGCTCGCCCCATGGTCCTGACTCTAGTTCGAGCCGGTCGGTGCGGCGGGATGCGATCCGGCCGTGTCGTCCAGGAAGATCAACCTCACGATCGGATTCTGCAGGTGCGGGTAACGCTACGCGGCACGTAGCGGCAGGGCTCGGTCCCGGTCACCGGCAATGTACTCGGTCGCTTTCTTCATTTTCTTCATACCGTTGATGCGAAGTAATCCCATGGTGGGTGGTCCAGGGTTAGTAATCCCAGGGCGAGGTTCCTGAGGATGGTCATGGTGTGTGGGCGATTGCGGACTCTCTCGACCGAGGCTTCGCCTGACCGGGCGCCGCTACTGGGCTCCCAGTAGCAGTGCCGCTACCATGCGTCCGGCCAGCGGGGCTGGTCGCGCAGGCGTTCCAGCGCCCGCCGGTCGCGCTTCGTCGGCCGCCCGGCGCCCCGATCGCGCACGGCCACCACCGGCGGCACCTCGCGCGCGACCGGCGGGCTGTGGTCGACGAAGCACTCCGCGGCAACGGGCGCGCCGACCCGCCTGTGCAGGATCCGGGTGACGACGACGACCTGTTCGTGCCCGGGTTGGCGCACCCGGATCTCGTCCCCGGCCCGCACCGGATGGGCCGGCTTGACCCGCTCGCCGTTGAGGCGGACATGGCCGGCGCGGCAGGCGGCGGTCGCCTGCGATCGCGTCTTGACCAGGCGCACGCACCAGATCCAGGTGTCGATCCGGGCGGTTCCCGCCGGCGACGTCATAGGCGTGGGCGACGTCATAAGTCTGACTGTACGAATCAACCGGCGGACCTGTCGTCGTTCGGTGACGTGACGGTCAGGCGGTGACGATCGACCTGCGTAGCGGTAGCAGGGCGCTCGTGACCGCCGCGACCGTGCCGGCGCCGAGGCCGGCGTCGGTGAGAGCCGCAATGAGGTGCCCGGCGATCCGGTCGAAGGCGGCGTCGGTGACGGCGAGGCCCGCATGGGCGGCCGCGAGATCACGACTCTCGTAGGCCTTCGGGCCTCCGGTCACGGCGACGAGGAACGCGACCTGGTGGGTGCGGAGCCTGGCCAGGTCGGTGTTGGCGAAATAGGGCGCCAGCTCCGGATCGGTCAGGATGCGATCGTAGAAGGTGGCCACCACCCCGGCGATCGAGGCCTCCCTGCCCAGGATCTCGTAAAACGTGGTCATCCGCTTCCTCGTCACCTGTTCCCGGAACGGTCAGTGCGGCCCAGCGTGCCGAAGATGGGCTGCGGCGTCATGTCCGGTTCGTAACGATCCGTCGATATCTACCCCCCGGCGCCCGCCCGGTCGCGTCGAGATCACGGCCTCGTGTGCCGAGGTCCGATTCCGCCTGTGCCCTGTTCACAGCACCTTGACCTCACGTGCAGATGAGGTTCCAGGCTGGCCGTCCTGGAACGTGACGACACGGAACGTGACAGCGACAAGGTGAACGGGAGCTACGCTCGCTGACCTGAGCGAGCTCGGCGCGTTGTTCATCCGTGCGGCCAAGCTCTGGCGGGGCGTGGCGGGCGAGTGATCCCTGCGTCGGCACCCGTGGCTTACCCGTGGCTCAGCGGAGTGCCCGGCCGAGCTCGTTGGCGGCCCTCGGGAGCTTCAGCCACCAGTAATCCAGGAACCGGTAGTCGTCGGCGGGAACCAGTCGGGCCGCGAGATCCGGGCGTAGTTTCCACAGGTAGCGGCGGGCCCGCGCCGCGTGCAGCGGATCGGACGCGATCGCCACGGTGTCCGCCGTCTCGAGGAAGGGCAGGGTGAGCTTGATGTTCTGCCAGGTGTTCCGCGCCGAGGTCTCCAGCAGGATCTTCTCCGCCGGTACGCCGAGCGCGTCGTGCGCGTAGCCGGCCATGGCCGCGGCCTCGGACACCCCGCCGACCCCCGACGACTTTGGGGGAGGTAGTCACGCTTTTCGACCCGCGGAGCGTTACTACCTCCCCCAGATTTACCGGCATCTGCCCTGGAACCGTCCGGACCGTGGCCGCGAGGCGGCGCAGGAAATTCGCTCGCGACCGCGTGGATGTGCTGCCATGGTCGGCCTATGGCGCGCCAATTCGACGATCTTGTTGCTGAGGCGGCGTCGGTGCCGGTGGACGGCTGGGACTTCTCCTGGTTGGACGGGCGGGCCACCGAGCAGCGTCCGTCCTGGGGCTACGCCCGGCTGATGGGCGAGCGGATGGGTCGGGCCGCCGTGGGCCTGGACGTTCAGACCGGCGGTGGGGAGGTTCTCGCCGGACTGCCGCGGCTGGCCGGGCGCACGGTGGCCACGGAGTCCTGGGCGCCGAACATCGCGCGGGCCGCCGCGCGGCTGGGTCCCCGCGGCGTGGCCGTCGTGGCCGCCGACGACAGGTCGTTGCCCTTCGCCGATGCGACGTTCGACCTGGTGGTGAGCCGTCACCCGGTGGTGACCTGCTGGGCGGAGATCGGCCGGGTGCTGCGGCCGGGTGGTCGCTACTTCTCCCAGCAGGTCGGGCCGTCGAGCATGCTCGAGGTGAGCGAGTACTTCCTGGGACCGCTGCCGGCCTCGGCGCCCCGTACCCGTCACCCCGACACCGCCCGCGCCGGGGCCGAAGCCGTCGGCCTGGAGATCGTCGACCTGCGGATGGAGTCCCTGCGGACCGAGTTCCTCGACGTCGGCGCGGTTATCTACTTCCTGCAGAAGGTGATCTGGACCGTTCCCGAGTTCAGCGTCGAGCGGTACCACGCGCGCCTGCGGTCACTGCACGACCAGATCCGCGCCGAAAGCCCATTCGTCACCTGGGCGACGCGGTTTCTGATTGAGGCCCGCAAACCCGCCTGGCGCTGTGACCTGCCTGGCGCTGTGACCCGCCTGGCGCTGTGACCCGCCTGGCGTCAGTGGGGTGGGAAGGCCGTGACGGGCTCGGTGATCGACAGCCGCACGTGGGTGCCGGGTTCGGGGAGCTGGTGCCCTGGCACCCTCGCCGTCACGGTGCGGCCGGACCGGTCGAGCCGGAGCTGGACGGTGGCGTCGTGGCCGAAGTACCGCACCTCGGTGACCCGGCCGACCACCCCGTTCCGGTCCTTGTCCCGCTCCCCGTTCCGGTCTTCGTTTCGGTCTTCGTTCTGGTTCTTGTTCTCGTCGCCGTCTGCCGCGGCGAGGAGCCTGATCTGTTCCGGCCGGACGAGCAGGCGCGCCTCGCCCTGGGGAGACCCGGGCCGGACGGCGAGTTCACCAAGGTCGCAGGAGGCGGTGAGCCCGGTGACGACGGCGGGCACGAACACGGCGGCGCCGACGAAGGCCGCGACGGTCGGGTTGTCGGGTGAGGCGTAGACGCCCGGGGGCGTGCCGGTCTGGGCGATGCGGCCGGCGGCCATGACAGCGATCTGGTCGGCCAGTGACAGCGCCTCGTTCTGGTCGTGCGTGACGAGCAGCGCGGTGGTCCGGTTGGCGCGCAGCGCTTCGACGACGGCGCGGGCGGTGTTCAGGCGGAGCCCCGCGTCCAGGGAGGAGAACGGCTCGTCGAGCAGCACCAGGGACGGCCGCGGGGCCAGGGCCCGCGCCAGCGCCACGCGCTGCTGCTGGCCGCCGGAGAGCTGATGGGGGAACCGGCAGGCCAGGCTCGCGTCCAGCCCGACGAGGTCGAGCAGCTCGGCGGCACGCCCGGCGGATCGGCGTTCGGCGCGGGGCAGGCCGAACCCGATGTTGGCCGCGACGTCCACATGCGGGAACAGGGCACCTTCCTGCGGGACGTACCCGACCCGCCGCCGCTGGGCGGGAACGCTGCGACCGGGGCTGAACACCCGTTCGGCGCCGAAGTCGATCGTCCCGCCGTCCGGGTCGCCGAATCCCGCCACCAGCCGTAGCAGGGTGGTCTTGCCGCAGCCCGACGGCCCGAGTACGGCCGTCACACTGTCCTCGGGCACTCGTAGATCGATCCCGGCGAGGGCTGTCGTGGCGCCGAACCGCTTGGTGACCTGGCTGACGGTCAGCGCTGTCACGTGCTTCTCCTGACGGAACGGGTGAGCAGGAAGGCCGCCGGGGCCGACAGCAGCACCATCAACCCCGCGTAGGGGGCGGCCGCGCCGTAGTCGACGTCGCGGACGTTGCTCCAGAACTCGGTCGCCAGGGTTTCGGTGCCGGTGGGTGACAGCAGCAGGGTCGCGGTGAGTTCGGTGACCACGGCGAGGAACACCAGGATGGCGCCGGCGCCGACGCCGGGGGCGATCAGCGGCAGGGTGACCCGCCGCCAGGCCTGCGCCGGGCGCAGGCCCAGGGCATGCGCGACGTCGTCCAGGACGGGTGGCGCCTGCGCGATCGCGCCCCGTACCGCCACCGTGGCCCGCGGCAGGAACATGATCGCGTAGGCGGCAATCAGGAGGGTGGTGGTCTGGTACATGGCCGGCAGGATGTGCAGCGAGACCGTGACGAGAGCGAGCGCCACCACGATGCCCGGCAGCGCGTTGGCCGTGTAGGTGCTGCGTTCAAGCAGTGTCCCGATCCGGCCCGGATGGCGTACCGCGAGCCACGCCACCGGAAGCGCCAACAGGACGGTGCACAGCGCGCCGACGAGGCCGAGCCCGGCCGCGGTCGCGGCAGCGGCGGCCAGTTCGCCGACGGGGAAGGCGGCGGAGGCACCTACCAGCAGCCAGCGGACGAGGCTCACCAGCGGCACGCCGAGCGCCAGGACCACGACCGCGCCGAGCCCGGCGACGGCGGGGGCGGTGAGCCGCCCGAGCCGGGCGGGTTGCGCGGTGCGGCTGGCTCCGGGCCCGAGCCGGGCGTAGCGGTGCCGGCCGCGCAGGCTCAGCTCGGCGCCGACCAGGACCGCACAGTACAGCGCCAGGACGCCGGCGAGCATGTTCGCCGCCGGGCCGTTGAACGACGAGAGGTACTGGTCGTAGATGGCCGTGGTGAAGGTGGAGAACCGCAGCATCTGCAGGGCGCCGAACTCGGCGAGCAGGTGCAGGCCGACCAGCAGCGACCCGCCGAGGACGGCCGGGCGCAGCTGCGGGAGCACGACCCTGGCGAACGTCCGCCACGGGCCGAGCCCGAGTGACCTGGCGGATTCCTCCAGCGCCGGGTCCAGCCCCCGCAGGGTCGCGCCGACGGGGAGGTAGACCAGCGGGTAGTAGGCGAGTGTCACGATCAGCAGGGTGCCCGGGTATCCCTCGACGCCCGCGGTCAGCGAGACCCAGCCGTAGCTGACGACAAACGCGGGCAGTGCCAGCGGAGCGGCGAGTAGCACGTGCCAGACCCGTCGTCCCGGCAGGGTCGTCCGTTCCACCAGCCAGGCGGCGGCCGTGCCCAGGACGGCACTGGCCACCATCCCGCCGGTCACGAGCTTGGTGGTGTTGGCCAGCAGCTCGCCGACCCTGGGCCGGATCAGCAGCCGCCAAGCCTCCGACCAGCCTACGCTGACCGTGTACCCGACGACGAAGAACAGCGGGACGGCCGCGAGCAGCGCGACGAGCACGCAGGCCAGCAGCAGCGGGCGCGGGTACGCCGGGCTGGTGCGCACCCACCATCCCGCCGTCGTGGGCTGACCGTTCAGAGCAGGCCCGCCCGCTGCATCAGTTCGACGACCTTTGGTCCGTTCAGGGTCGAGATGTCGATGTCGGGCGGATCGAGTGTCGACAGCGGCTTCAGCGCAGGGTTCGTGGGGACCGCGTCGGACACGGCGTACTCCAGGGCACCGCTGTCGACCAGCGCCTTCTGCCCGGCGTCGCTGGTGAGGAAGGTGACCAGCTGCTGTGCCTCGGCCTGCTGGTCGCTGGCCGCGAGGACGCCGGCGCCGGAGACGCTGACGAACGCGCCCGGGTCCCGGTGGCCGAAGAAGTGCAGGTCGACGTTCTTACTGTCCTTGCCCGACTCCGCCTGGTCCTGGTACCAGTAGTAATGATAGATCACGGCGGCGGGGACCTCGCCCGCGTTCACGGCGCGCAGCGCGGCGATGTTGTTGGCGTAGATCTTCGCGTTGCGTTTCAGCCCGGCGAGCCACTCGGCGGTGGCGCTCTCGCCCTTCACCGCGAGTACGGCGCTGACGATGGCCTGGAAGTCCGCTCCGGCCGCCGCGACACCGACCTTCCCCTTCCATGCCGGTCCCGCCAGGTCCATGATCGACGCAGGCAGCTCGTTCTTGGCGACCTGCCCGCGGTTGTAGATGAACACCGTCGACCGGGCCGCGAAACCGACCCAGTTGCCGGTGCTCGGGACGTACTGGTCAGGCACCTGGCCCAGGGTGGCCCGGTCCAGTTTGCTGAAGCCGCCGGCGCGGTCGACCAGCGTCATGGCCGGCGAGTTCTCGGTGACGAAGACGTCCGCCGGCGAGCTGTCGCCTTCCTGGACGATCTGGTTCGCCAGCTCGGGGTCGCCGCCGCGACGCAGCTCGACCTTGATGCCGGTCTGCTTGGTGAACGCGTCCACCATCACCCGCATCAGGTCCTGGTGCTGCGCGTTGTAGAGCGTGATCGTCTTCCCGTCGTCCCCCGAGCCGCACGCTGACAGGCCGGCCAGGCCGGCCAGGCAGGTGGCCGTCACCAGCACGACCAAGGTTCTTCCTATCGAACCCATCGGACTCCTCCACCTGAACACTTCACCTGGACAGACACGTCCGACCGACCTCGAACCTCTAATCGGTCTAGAAGTTAACTCATACTTACCTTAGCGCCGTGGAATGTGACGAGTGGCATAAGCCGGGGGCGCTGGCGGGCGAACCGCGGAGCAGACGCCTGGCGCCGAGCGGGATTGGCACGCCTGCCGTGAGCCGGCCGAGAAGGCCCATGGCATGGAACGAGACCTTCCACGCGGCGACGCCGACGGTGAGCGAGGCCAGCAGCGCCAGGACCGGATGGTCGTCCTGCAGAAGGGGGAACACCTGCCAGTGGGTCAGGTAGATGTAGAGCGAGCTGCCGGCCAGCAGGCCCGCCAGCCGGCGTAGCGGGCGTGGGCAGCGGACGCTCGTGGTCCAGGCCAGCAGGAGCACGCCGCCGAGCACCACATGCTCCCGGCGTGCGTCAGCGAAGAACCCGGGGATGGTGAGCGCCGCCGCCGCCGTGAGGACCAGCCGCTGCCATACCGTGGTCGCGGCGGCGGTGGCCCATCCCAGTGCGAACAGCCAGAGCACCGCCACCGACGTCTGGGTGTGGCGTGGTCCCGGCGGTAGGGCCACGACGTCGAAGCGGGTGAGCAGACCGGCGGCGAGGACACTGGCGGCGACGGCCCACGGGCGGCGCCGCTGCCAGCGGTCGAACGCCGGCACGCCGAGCAGGGCCGCGAGGACCAGCAGGATCTGGACCAGGGCTTCGATGAACCAGAACTCCCAGGGCGGGCCCGCGCGGCCCGGCCCGAACACGCTGTTGAGCAGCACGATGTTGGCGGGTCCGTGTTCGTCCATGACGAGCACGAGTACGGTGATGAAGACGATGCTCGGCACCGCGAGGTACGCGATGCTGCGGAGCAGCCCGCGGACCCGGTCGCGCCGCGGCGCCGCGGTCAGGTGGAAACGGGCGAAGTTGTAGCCGGCGACGGCGATGAGGAGATGGGCGCCCCCGAGGATGCCGCCGACGGTGTCGAAGGTGTTGGCGTGCGTCCCGACGATCAGCACGATCGCGACCGCGCGGAGCAGCAGGCTGGTCTCGATCGAGCCGCCAGAGCCGCCAGCTCTGCGCTTTGGTCGCGTGGCCGGCTTCAGGTCCCGCACGGCCATGGTGTGCCAGCCGGCGGGCAGGTGTCCGAGGGCGTCCTCCAGCCGCAGTGACAGTTCCACGTAGGACAGCGAGTCGCCGCCCAGGCTCACGAAGGTGCTGTCGTCGGTGACATCGTCGCGGTGAAGCAGCTCGGCGAACAGCCGACGTACGTCGGCTGTTCCGTCCGACGGCACGTCCCGTCCGGTGGGCGCGGTCGTGCGCGCCGGTCGCGCGTCGCGGGCGATTTCCTGCAGCGCAACCAGGTCCGGTTTGCCGGTGGCCAGGCGGGGCAGGGCGGCCAGGCGGTGGACGCGGACGGTGTTCTCCGGCAGCCGGCAGGCCCGCGCGACCAGCTGGCGGACCGAAGGTGCGTCCCGGTCGCCCTCGATCATCACGTCGACGGCGTCGTCGCCGGTCACGCAGCAGGCGCTGAGCCCCTGGCCGGCGAGGGTGTCCTCCACGTGTTGCAGGTCGATCCGGATCCCGAAGACCTTGGCGAATCTGGTCTGCCGTCCCACGATCTCGTACAGGCCGTCGTCGGTGCGGCGTGCGACGTCCCCGGTGCGCAACTCGTCGAGCGTCGGACCGAGCGCGAGGTCCGAGGCCGTCCGCGCGTAGCCCATCATGACGTTGGGCCCGGAATAGACGAGCTGCCCCAGATCCCCGGTGCTGTCGGTGCTGTCGGCCAGCGGCTCGAGCCGGAACGACCCGCCCGGGACCGGGACTCCGATGGTGTGGGGCTGGGTCGGCGCGAGGTGCGGCGGCAGGTAGGCCATCCGCGCCGTGGCCTCGGTCTGGCCATACATCACGACGAAGTCCCAGCCGTTGCGTCGTCCGAGCTCGGCGTAGCGGGCCACCCGGTCCGGCGCCAGTCGACCGCCGGCCTGCGTGACGTAGCGCAGGTGCGGCAGCGACATCGCGTCGAAACCGATCCTGTCGAGCAGATCGAACGTGTAGGGGACGCCAGCCAGCGAGGTGCCCTGCCCGTCCCGGAAGAGGTCCCAGAAGCAGGCGTCCACGACGGACAGGGACGTCAGGATCAGACCGGCCCCGCACAGGAGGTGACTGTGCACGACCGACAGCCCGTAGCAGTAGTACAGGGGCAGGGTCGTCGCGGCGCGGTCGCCGGGGCGAAGGCCGAGGCACTCGACGATCGACTCGGCATTGGCCTGCAGGTTCGTGTACGACAGCCGGACCAGTTTCGGTGAGCCCGTCGAGCCCGACGTGCTCAGCAGCAGCGCGAGGTCCGGATGGAGGTCGTGCTTCGAGCCGTCACGCCGCTGCTCGACGCGGATCCGCGTCCGCGTGTCGGCGGGGCGGATCACCACGTCGGGGTCATAGGACGTGATCAGGGCGTCGGTCGACGCGGCGTTGTCACCCGGCACCAGCAGGACCGCGTGTCCGGCGGACAGCGCCGCCAGGTACAGGACGAGGACGTCGATCGTGTTGACCGCCGCGAGGAGTACCAGCCGCCGCCCGGCGCCGAGCCGACCGGCGGCGGCGTCGACGCGTGCCGCCAGCTCGCGGTAGGACAGTCGGCCCTCAGCCGTGACAACGGCCGTGCGGTCACCGTGCCGTTCAAGGTGGCGGGCGAGGAACACAGTCGAGCCTGAGAGGGACGGGCCTGCATGGGTCACCCAGCCAATGTACAAGTAAGGAAAGCCTACCCTAAGTCTTACCTCTCACTACGCCTACGTCATCGATCCATGACGTTCGGTGCCGCAGCCGCTCGTGGGTGATCTTGTCGTGTGGTGGCGGCGGCAGCGGTGGGTCTGCCTCACGCCCCAGCGCGGCACCCACCTGCTGGGAGGAGGTGAGTAGCGCCGCGGGCGATATGGCGTCGTCGTCGGTTCGGAATGATGTCCAGCGGATAAGCGTGGTTCGCCGGGTGGCGGGCATCAGCTTGTTGACCTGTGATGTCGAGCGCCAGCTGACGGCAATGGTCCTTGTATCGGTGACCGACGATGGGAGAATAGGATCGTGAGCGACATAACTGCCTCAGATCGTCGTACACATGAAAGATCCACAGATGTGCCCTGGTTTGGTTTTCTCGCCGTTGGAGCAGCTTTTACCCTGTTCGCGCTGGCCATTCCGCAGTTCGATCTGACCACGGTGCGGTCGATCGCCGTGCTTCTCGGGATCGTCCTGCTCCTCGGCGCGGTGAGTGAGCTGCTGGCGGCGGCGGCGACGGCCCGGGACTGGCGCTGGTCCCATGCGCTGCTCGCGGTGCTGTTCGTGGCCGGCGGGGTGGTGGCGCTGGTCTGGCCGGATCCCACGGTCAAGGCGGTGGGCCGGATCGCGGCCTGGTTCTTTTTGACCAAGGGTCTCTACGACGTCGTCAACTCGTTCGTCGCCCGACGGACCGAGCAGCAGGCCGCGGCCGGGCAGTACGCCACCGCGGCGGAGGGCCGGCCCACCCCGGCCCAGTGGTGGATGCCGCTGATCGTCGGTGCGTTGGAGATCGGGGCGGCGTTCTGGGTGGTGGGTTCCCAGCGGGTCTCGCTGCCGCTGCTGGCCCTGTGGGTGGGCCTCACGGCCCTGGCGGTCGGGCTGACCAAGATTGCCATGGGGTTCCGGCTGCGGGGCGTTTCCCGACCGCCCGCCTCTCTGGAGGGCCTGGCGATTCCCGGCTTCGGCGCCGGCGCGGTGGAAGGCAGGCGTCTGGAGGAGGAGCGTGTCCAACGACCCGTGTCCGGGAATCGTTGACGATCCCGGGTGATTCCCGGATCCCGGCCCCGGTTTCTCCCGGCCGACCCTTCGGTTTCCGCCACCGCCGTCGGTCTGTCCCTGATGCCCCACCGCCCCGACTCGCGTCAGGGCGGTGGGGCGTCGGGGTCGTGCTCCGCGGGGGACAGCAGCAGGCGGGAGGTCCGCCGCCCCGGCGCGCGTCGGCATAGCCTCGGCGGCGTGATTCGTGAGCCGCTGCCCGTCCCGTCGGAGACGGCCTTCCTGCCGGAGACGACCGTCCCGTCGTGGGCGATCCGCCTGCATGCGCGTGCGCTCGCGCGGTTGACCGGCGCGCCCGAGGCGCGGTGTAGCGTCCGATTCTTCGCCGACCAGGGCCGGGTCGTCGCGGTTCTCGTCGGGCTGTCCGTTCTCGGTTCGGCCGCCGTCGCCGCCGGGCCGTTCGTCCTGCGCCATCTCATCGACACGTCGTTGCCCACCGGCCAGGTGTGCGACCTCGTCGTCCCCGTCCTGCTGCTGTGCGCGGTGCTGGTGTTCGAGTCGAGCGTGCTCTCGGCGCGCATGGCGCTCATCGCTCGGCTCGGCGGCGTTGTCTCCGTGCGGATCCGTCAGACGGTGAACGCTCACCTGCAGCGCCTGCCCTTCGCCTTCTTTCCCCGCAGCCAGCAGGGGGAGCTGATGACGGTGATGTCCACCGACATCCTGAACGCCCAGAACGCGATCTCCGCCACTGTGCAGGCGGTGATCTGCAGGATCGCGGACATCGTCGTCGGCTCGATCGTCGTCTTCGTGCTGGACTGGCGTCTGAGCCTGGCGGTGATGGTCTTCGCGCCGGCCACGCTGCTGATCGTCCGCTCGGGCCGGCGGCGGCTCGCCGCGCTGTCCACCCGCCAGCGGGAGCTCGACGGTCTGCTCATGGTTCAGGTCGCCGACACCTCGTCAGTCTCCGGGGCGCTGCACGTGCGGCTGTTCGACCGGGTCGACTACGAGCAGACCCGGTTCGACGCGGCGGGCGCCGAGCTGTTCGCCGCCGCCGAGGATCAGGCCCGGCTGATGTCGTGGGTCCGGTTCCTGGTCAACCTCGGGGTCATCGCGACGATGACGGCGGTGCTGGCGCTGGGGGCCTGGCTGGTCTCCAGCGGTCGTACCACGCTCGGGACGGTCGCCGCCTTGGGCGGCGCGTTGCTGGTGGCCTTCGGACCGCTGTCGTCCGCTGTCAACCTGCGTGCGGAGCTCGCGGGCGCGGGCGCGTCCTTCCGGCGGATCTTCGCCCTGCTTGACGTCCCGCAGGACGAGGTACGCCTGAGGTTCGAAGGGGCCCGGGCCCCCGCGCTGACCGTCCCCCGCGCACCGTGGTCCGGGACGGAACCGGCGCCGGCCGCCGCTCGCCGGGGACTCGATGCCGGCCGGGGACTCGACCTGGCGTTCGACGACGTATGGTTCTCCTACGATCTCGCCACGGCCGAGGACCGGCCGGACGGCGACTGGCCGGACGGCAACCCGACGTGGAACCTGCGCGGGGTGACCCTGAAAGTCGCCGCGGGGACGACGGCGGCGGTTGTCGGGGCCAGCGGGGCCGGCAAGACGACCATCGCTTATCTGGCCAGCGGCGTGCACCGGCCGCGGCGCGGCGGCATCCGTCTCGGCGGGGTTCCCCTCGACGACATCCCGCCGGATCGTCTGCACACGATGATCGGCGTCGTCCCTCAGGACCCGCACTTGTTCCATGACACGATCGCGGCGAACCTCCGTTACGGCCGGTTGGACGCGACTGACGACGAGCTGCGTGCCGCCTTGGCGGCCGCCAGCCTCTCCGCCCTGCTCGACCGGCTGCCCGAGGGCCTGGCGACCCGGGTCGGCGCACGGGGCTACCGGTTGTCCGGTGGTGAGCGGCAGCGGTTGGCCATCGCCCGGGTCCTGCTGCAGTCACCACGGGTGCTGGTGCTGGACGAGGCGACCTCGGCGCTGGACACCCTCTCCGAGGCCGCCGTGCGCACCGCCCTCGACCGGCTCGCGGTGGGGCGGACGTGCCTGGTGATCGCGCACCGGCTGTCCACGGTGATTGACGCCGACCGCATCTACGTGATGGACCACGGCCGGGTCGTCGAGGACGGCACGCACAGCGAGCTGCTCGCCGACGGCGGTGCCTACGCCCGCCTCTACCGGCCCACCGCCGTCTGATTGGGTGGGGGGCGATTCCCGGCCGTCCCCGTCATGGTCACGACCCCGTCATAGTCACGACCGGCCAGGGCGTAGCCGATGTAGTCGCCGGCAGCGATGGCGGTGACGTGGTTCAGGCCGCTGACCTGGACAGGGGTGGGGCTGTCGGTGGTGGTGCCGTCGCCGAGCTGGCCGCTGCCGTTGAAGCCCCAGGCCCGGATGGTGCCATCCCTGCGCAGCGCATATCCCGAGAGCACATCGCCGGCGAGGGCGGTGACATCGTTGAGACCGGTGATCTGGACGGGGGTGGGGCGGTCGGTGGTGGTTCCGTCACCGAGCTGGCCGAAGCTGTTGTCCCCCCAGGCCTGGACGGTCCCGTCGCAGCGCAACGCGTACCCGGAGTTGCTGCCGTCGGCGATGGCGACGACATCGTTCAGGCCGCTGACCTGGACCGGCGTCGAGGCGCCGGTGGTGGTGCCGTTGCCGAGCTGGCCGAAGCCGTTGAATCCCCAGGCCCAGGGGATGCCGTCGGGAGCCTGCGTGTGCTGGGCGGATGCCTCGGTAGGCGTGCCGGCCGGTTGTCCTGGGGGCGCCGCACCGCGGGCGGTGGCCGGCAACAGCAGCAGCGCAGTCGTGACCGCGGCGACCGCCGTTCCCTGCTTGTTGCCGTGCCGTCTTTCCTGTTGCTGACCCGTCACTGGTTCTCCCTGTGCGTTCGATCCTCCTTTGATTGCTCAGAGTAAGAGTAAGTTTCGGAAAGTAGTCGCATGGGCGTGAGGTGCGGCGAGTCGGCCGGCGGGAGGCCATTACCCGCTACCCGCGTCGGCCGCCTTCCCGGTGCGCCCGGACCGCCCGCAGCACGCCCCGGGCGAGCAGGAACAGCACGAACAGCATCCCGACGGCCGGCAGCGAGACCAGCAGCGCGGAGACGACCTCCGCGAATGCGGTGACCAGCTTCCCGTCACGGGTCGCCCGGCCCGCCAGCCCGAGATAGTCCCACATGGCCCGGGTCGTCCGGGTAAGCACGAACGGAACCGAGACCATGAGCACGACCAGGTTCACCAGGATCACACGACCAGGTTCACCAGGATCAGCAGTGCCGCGAGCAGCGCCCAGGCGGTCACCACGATCCGGGCCGACCGGGTCAGCCCGTCCGGTTGGCTCCGGTTGTCCGGTCGGCTCCCGTTGTCCGGCGGGGTCAGCCCGTCCGGCCGGGCCTGTCCCGCCGATCGGGCATGCCGCCCGCGCGGGAGGCGGTTGCGCCGCCGTGGCAGCGTCGCGCGCAGCGTCGGCCCCATCCGGTTGAACAGGTCCGGTACCCTGGCCAGGTCGCTGACGATGTAGTAGCCGTCCAGCCGTCCAGCCGTCCAGCCGTCCAGCCGTCCAGCCGTCCAGCCGTCCAGCCGTCCAGCCGTCCAGCCGTCCAGCCGTCCAGCCGTCCAGCCGTCCAGCCGTCCAGCCGTCCAGCCGGACGAAGGGCGCAAGCTGGCGCATGGCATCCAGGTGGACGAGGACGACGGCGGTCACCAGCACACCGGTGTGGGTGAGCGCGAGAGCCCCGGCGAGCAGCAGAACGAACAGTCCGTTGAAGTAGATGCCGCCGAGGTCGGTGCGCAGCCGGCCGAGCCGGCTCAGCCGGTAGAAGTCGGTG
The DNA here is from genome assembly GCF_977946435.1 of Frankia sp. CgKIO3. NCBI lineage: Bacteria > Bacillati > Actinomycetota > Actinomycetes > Frankiales > Frankiaceae > Frankia > Frankia sp. CgKIO3. The sequence continues at coordinate 17,632 of NZ_CDWTMO010000067.1, forward strand.
ACGTCGGTGAAGAAGGCCGGCCACACCAGGTACATGCCGAAACCGATGACTCCCGGGCGGGCACCGCCGTAGTGGCAAGCCGCGGCGTGCCCGCATTCGTGGAACAGTGCGCCGACGAGGGCCAGGCCGACCACCACCAGGATCAGCGCCGGGGTCGCGAGCACCTCCGCCGCGCTGTCCCGGACGCTGTGCCGGCCGAATATCCACACGTCGGTGGCCACCAGCAGGGCCACGGCCGCTGGCCGGAACAACATCGCGAACACTCGGCTGACTCGGTGCACGGCCGGCGCGGGTAGCAGGGTGTGCCGGGCGGCGAGTGTGAACAGCGCCTTCGCCCGGGGTGCCGGAGTGACACCGTTCTCGCTGGCGATCAGGCCGAGTGGCATGAGCCGATCCACCACGAGGTACGCGACGTCGGCGCCACTCACCCGGCGGGCGCAGACCCCCGTGACCCGGTCGGCAATCGCGGCGACGTCGCGGGCGCCGTCTGCCGCCTCGAGGATGTGCGCGAGCAGTTCGGTGAGCGCGACGACCTGACCGTCGGCGCGGCGGGCCAGGAAGACGGGCCGGTCCAGGCCCGACCCGGTGAACTCGCCGAGTAGCGCCAGGCCGTCGGCCCGGCTCGGTCTGGCGGGTACCTCGGCCGGCCCAGGAACGCCCGTCGGATCGGCGAGGCTGGCGACGCCGGCGATGTCGCTGACGCCGGCGAGGCTGGCGACGCCGGTGAGTCCGGGCGCCCGGTCCGATTCGGAAGGTGCCGGCGGCATCGTTGTCGGCCGGGTGGACGACCGGGTGGACTCGGTCATCTGCGTCCCATCCTCATTGTCATGAACTGGCGGGAAGCCGGCCGGCCGGGTGACCACCCCCGGAGGAATCCGGCGGTGTATCTGTCGGTCGTAGCCGTAAAGCGGTAAAGCGGTCGGTGTTATCTCTAGATGATGTTGATGCTCGGTACCAGTGTGATGAGAATGGGCAGGAATCCACCGGCGACCTGCGGCTCCGCATGAGCGTCGATCTGTGCCATTTTCGACCAGGGGGATCCGACCGGGAAGAAGGTTGGGTCAAACTCCTTCCGACCGACCTCGACCGCGGCGAGAGTCGTTCGCTCGGGCAGTAGTTCCGCCCATTCCAAGAACAGTTCTCCATTCAGCTCGTCGGCGCAGTTGCCCGTGATATCGTTCATCCTTGTTTCCCACCGATCTGAGTTGCCTCGGATATTCAGGCGGTGGGAACGCTAGCCACCGCTCAACCTGGTGGCCAGCACCTGCACAGGGTGTGTCACGGTGCGGTCGTGCCCAGCGTCAGTCGAAACTTCGGCTGGCTTTCTCGGATCGATCTGACTGAGGTGAGGGCATGATTTCCGGCCGACCGAAGGATATTCGGCCGGCCGGTGGTCGCGGATTCACGGTGCCCTTGGCAACCCCGGGGGAACGTGGTCGGTTACCCGGCCAGGGAGACCGGCGCGAGGAGCAGAATCGGCCCGGAGCTCACCACTGCTCGATGCGGTTCCAGCTGTTGGCGATGGTCTTGATGAACGCTCCGTCGCTGTAGGCAGTCTGTGGCTCCGGATGATTATCGATCTGGGCGTTGTTGCTGCCCGGCGAGCCGACCGGGTAGAAGATGGGGTCGAACTCGGTGCGGTTTATCTCGACCACCGCCAGGGTCATGCGCTCGGGCAGCAGCTCCGCGTGTTCTTGTGCCAGCTCGACGACGTCTGTCTCCCTGCGGTCCCTCATCTTCTGGCTCCCATGTGTGTCGCTCGGTACCCGTCATGACGCATGCTGATGATTTGCATTGAAATAACTTGATTATTCTATGTCGGGTCTACGGGAAGTGAACATGTAGTTCCA
>NZ_CDWTMO010000068.1:0-17282 GCF_977946435.1 Frankia sp. CgKIO3
GAACAGGGTGGCTGACCAGGCCATACGCCTTGCTGGCAGACGTGCTGGGCACCACTGAGGCCTGCGATCCACTGCGCATCACCCAACAGCACCCCTGGAGCGCCGCTCAGATTGACGCAAACTCCCAGGACCTGCTACCCATTTACAAACGCCCGCGAGTATCGGCGCCAGCGAGGGTGTAGCTTGCGGCGCACGCCTCGTTGGCCGACCGGCCCACGCGCCGCAGCCGACACTTCGCTGCCCATTTCCGCCCCACCCGGACCCAAACACCAACATTTCCAGGCACCTATGACGACACCTCCGGTCAGGTCGGGTTCCCCGACAGCCTACCGGGCCACCCAGCCAGCTCGTGGCCAGCGATCCGGCCTGCGCAGCAAAACCGCCGGCCATGGCGCGACGTCACTCGCCTAGGCCGACTCGGCCCGCACAGACAGAATCTGCCGCCCGATCGGTCCAAGAGGCGGACTCTCCATCAAAATTCTAGATCCTCAGTACAGAAATCAGGTGCCGCCCGCCGCGAGCCTGTTCCTGGACGTGGCCTGTCCTCAGCGCCCACCCGTCACGAGCGCAGGAATGTCGATCACCCGAGCCTGTACCGTCGAATACGTCGTCAACCCGGGGAAGACCCCGGTCTGGCCCGCGCCCGCCCACGTCACATCCCAGCGCACGGTCGCCGTCAGCGTGAACGTCCCGCCCGGCTCGTCCAGTGACCGGTGGGTGTAGGTGTAGCCGCAGTCCGGCGAGGCGCTCTTCGGATCGGCCCCGGCCGGGAACGGCGTGCCCGGGCCCAGACACGTCACGGTTCCGCCGTCCCCCATGGACCAGTCCACCGCTACGGGTCTGGCAACCGCGGTCACCGACACCCCACCCGCCGCCGCGGTCGCCGCCACCGGGTCCCACCCGGCCGCATCCAGCCACAGCCACGTCGGCAGCCGCACCAGCTGATCGCGGACCGGGCTCATCGAGATCGCCGGGCCCGCGAGTCCCAGATGGTCGCGGGCCTGTGCTGCCAGCGCCTCCGGATCTACCGCTGGGCCCGGCGCCGGCGGGTCGGCCAGCCAGACCGGAGGGCGGTACAGCGCGTCGCGGACACCGTCGGTGGTGCACTGGTACAAGGTAGCAGGCTCCCGGGCCCTGGCCCGGCTGGGACGCCACCGTCTGCACCGATAGCCCGGACCCAGCCAGGGCCGCCCGCACGACCAGACCCCCGCGTGCCTGCCGCTGGTAGACAATTGTCCGTATACCACCCGTAGGAGGCTGATAGTCGCTGCGGACGTAGGCGCACTTCGCCGTCTCCGGTGGCGTGAGATTCTGGTCGCCCGGCGCGGCGCTGCTGCCCTCACCGCCTCCCGAGGTGTCAGGTGCTGAGTCCTGCGGCGCGGCAGGCGCCGCAGGCGTGGACTTGCCGCCCGCGAACAGCTCGCAGCCCGGATGCGGGTTCTGATCGCAGTTCACCCGACCCGTAGAAACCGTGATTATCCTGGTCTGTGCGGGGCGGAGACTCGGCTCTCGCCGGCGCGACCCCGCCGGCGCACACGGCTCCCACAATGGCGAGGACGCTGGCGATCCGGACTAGCATGAGCCCACCGACCCGGCGGCGAAACGGGTTACCCGCCATACCCCGTCCTGGTGAAGCTTCACCTCGGCGCTGATCTGCCGGCGGCCACCAGGAGATCCCGCGACGAGCTGCCCATCGTCCGCTTGCCCGAGATTGGCGTGGTACTTCTGCCATCCCGAATCGTCTCCGCAGTCCGCAAGCAGGATGGTCGTCGGCGCGGCAGAGGGCTCCGTCGAGGTCACCGTCGGATGGTTCACCGACTGGCCTCTGGAGACGACCTTGTTGTAGCGGTCGGCATACAGCGCACCGGTGATCACCTGGAGCGCCGAACCCGAGGCGTATCGGGACAGCTCAGATGCCTGCCAGTCCGACGTGTGGCTGGCGATCGCGGTCGCCTGCCACATCCCCAGATACGCGGCCACCGCCTCGCCGCTCGCGATATCGGCCGCAGACGTCGGCGTTGGCATGACGCTCGACCGCACCGGCGACGAGACGGCGCTGCTGGCCCCAGCCGCACCAGGCGTCGAGCCATCGTCCGAACACGAAACCAGTGCCACGGCGACGACCGCGAGCAGCGCACCACTGGCCAGCCGGCCGACCCGCCCTCGATCGCCAAGTCTGCAACGAGGAGCCACCGCGTCCACCTCGCACCATCCAGCACCGATCGGTCACGGTCCCACTGCGGACCGCACCTCCAGCCTGCCCGACCAGACCCGCCCAGACCCGTTCCAACTTCACAGTCGGAACGGTGACCCAGCACGATTTGATCCGTTCTGACCAGGAGAGCAGTAGCCGAAATGAAGGTGGCATATCCTCCAGAAGAACCATTCTCCGCTGGGCGGGCAGCGTCAGCGACTGTCGCACGTGTCCTGTCCGGGCGAAGATGGCGAAGTTCAGATCTACGTGGACGCGCCTCGTGGCGCGTCCGGTGCTACATGGCGAGCGGACCGGCTTCGTCATAGAACCGCTGGACGCCGCTCCCCCAGTCGTCCGCGATTCCGATCTCGTTTTTACCACGGAGAACCATGTAGGCGAGCGTCGGAGGCGAACGCCACGGGCCGCCAGCTTGGGGCGGGAAACTAGCGTCTCTCAGCTGATTGCTCTGAGCGCCCGGGGCGGTTCTCCGCTGTCGCGGTAGGCAGCGAGGAGATCCTCGCGGGCACGGGCGACGCGGGAGCGGATGGTGCCGATGGGGCCGTCACAGACCTGTGCGGCCTCGGCGTAGGTGAGGCCCAGCATTTGTGTCGCCACGAAGGCCTCGCGGCGGTCGACAGGCAGCTCCTGCAGCAGCGTCCGCAGGATGACTCCGTCTTCCACGGAGCCGTTGGCAGCGGGCTCGGTGTCGACGGTCCGGCGCCAGTCCGTTTCCGAGGCGGGCCGCGGGCCGCGTGTCAGCGCGCAGATGTGGTCGACGGCGACCCGCCGCGCGATGGCTAGCAGCCAGGTGCGGGCCGAGGATCGGCCGGCGAACGAGGGCAGCGCCCGGATCGCCCGGGCGTAGGTCTCCTGACACAGATCCTCAGCGCAGCCCGGGTCGGTCAGGTGTAGCAGGAACCGGTGGGTCTGTTGCTGGGTCGCGCGAATGAACGCCGCCGCGGCGGCCTGGTCACCACGGCCGCCGGCCACCGCCCAGGCGGTGACCTTCTGCTCATCGTGTTCAGCTGATGACACGCCCGGAAGGCGTATCCGGTGGCATCGCGGCCGTTTCCGGGCTTTGGAACTTTTCGCCTCCACGGGACGACAATGCAGACCATGGGGTGTGAGACCTGGCGCGAGGCGCTGTCCGCTCGGCTCGACGGTGAGGAGCCCGGAGTGTCAGCGGCCCTCATCGACGCGCACCTGGAACGGTGCCCGGCCTGCGCCGCCTGGCAGCGCGAGGCGGCGTTGCTGCGCGCTGCCGTCCACGCGGCACCTCACGACGCTCCCTCGCCGGACCTCACTCACCTGGCCGGGCTGGCCCGCGCCAGGGTGTCGCCCCTGTTCGTCTGTCTGCGCTGGGGCCTCGCCGCGCTGGGGCTGGCCCAGCTCGTGCTCGGGCTGCTGCAGGTTCTCGGGGTGGGGCCCCGTTCCATGCCGCCCCGGTCTCGACCCATCACGGCGTGACCGGCGCGACGCATGCGGAGCACCTGTCGCACGAGTCCGCCGCCTGGAACCTCGCGGTGGGAGTCGGTTTCCTGGCCGCCGCGGCGCGCCGTGCCATCGCGGACGGGCTTGTGCCGCTGCTGACAGCGTTCGTCGGGCTCCTCGGATTGCTGTCCATCAACGACATCGCCCATGGGGAGGTGTCGGCCGACCGGCTGCTCACCCATACGGTTCTCCTTGCCGGCTATCTGTTGATCCTGACCCTCACCCAGCTGACCACCGATCCCGGCGCCCCGTGGGCGGGAACCACACGTGACGGCACGGAACACGACGGCAGTGGCGCCGCCATCCCCTCGGGGTGCGGGCTCAGCAACGGCTGCGGCTGGTTCCCCGGCCGACGAGCCGGCTGCGACGCGGCGACCGGCACGCCGCCTGACGTCCGCCAGCCGCGGCGCCTGCCAGGGACAGCCCGGGCGGCGGGGCGGCTCACCCAGGCCGTCTGCCCCGAGGATTCCGCTCGCTGTCCGGTCCCGTGCGACATGTCGGGAACCAGAAGGGGCTCGCTGCCGACTACCTGAACATGAACTCGACAGCTTCGCGGGACGGCGAGGCCGGGAGTTCCGGTCCGGGCAGGCTCTGCCTGGGTGACGGTGTCGGCCGCTGGGGCGGGACCGCACCGGCGGATGTCTCCATGGCTGCGGGCCAGTTCGTGCGGACGGCGGTCCTCGCGGGTGTGGGCGGGTACGTGCCAGCGGGGACCGTGACCAATGACGACCTGACGGCCAGGTTCGACACGTCGGATGCCTGGATCAGGGAACGGACCGGGATCCACACCCGGCATGTCGTCGCACCGGGTGAGTCCACCTCCGACCTCGCCGTGCGGGCGGGCGCCGCGGCGCTGGAGTCCGCCGGGACGAGCACGGTGGGCGCGGTCATCGTGGCGACGACCACCCCGGACCGGCCCTGTCCGGCGACCGCTCCCGTGGTCGCCGACCGACTGGGGCTCGGGAAGGTACCCGCCTTCGACCTGGGCGCGGTGTGCTCGGGTTTCGTCTACGGGCTTGCCACCGCTTACGGGCTGATCTTCGCCGGCGTGGTGGACAGTGTCCTGCTCATCGGGGCGGACACCTTCTCCACCATCCTGGACCCGCAGGATCGCGGTACGAGGGCGGTGTTCGGTGACGGGGCGGGAACCGTCGTCCTGCGTGCCGGTGAGCGCTCCGAGGCCGGCGCGCTGCTGGCCTTCGACCTGGGCAGTGACGGCTCCCAGGAGGATCTGATCACGGTCCGTTCCGGCGGGTCCCGGGCACCACTGCCGGCCGGCGGACCCTCCAGGCTCGACGGGGCCGGATCCGGCCGCTGGTTCTCCATGTAGGGACAGGTCGTCTACCGGCATGCCGTCGAGCGGATGACGGCGTCGGCGCGTGCTGTCCTCGCCTCCGTCGGCTGGCCGCCGGACGCCGTGGACCTGTTCGTGGCGCATCAGGCGAACGAGCGCATTCTGACCGCGGTCGGGACGCGGCTCGGGATCCCGGCCGGGAACGTGTCCGTGCGGCTGGCTGACGTGGGTAACACCGCCGCGGCCTCGATCCCGCTGGCGCTGTCGGCCGAGTGGGCGGCGGGCCGGCTGCGCCCGCGGGATCGGGTCCTTCTTACGGCCTTCGGCGGTGGAACGACCTGGGGTTCGGTCGCTCTGATGTGGCCGGAGATCACACCATTAGCGGTGACGCCGGTCGGATCGGCGCGAGCCGGATCGAACCCGCCGATGTCCGCGCGGTGGTGACCGTGTTCGTCGGCGAGTACGGCACCGTGCCGCCTGGCGGTGTCCCGCTGGAGGCTCTGCCGAGCGATCTTGATGTGGATTCGCTCGGCCTCGTGGACCTGCTGACCGTGCTGGAACGTGAGTTCGGGGTGGAGGTACCGGACGAGCGCATCGCCGGGATTTCCAGTGTCGCGAACCTGATCGACGAGGTGGTGGCGGTGTCCCTGCCGGGTGGCGCGCATGGCCCGGACAGAGGTGATGACGAAAGGAGCCCGCTGTCGTGAGAACCCGTCCTTCGGAGAACGGTTTCGGGGTGGTGGTCGAGGGTTTCGACCCGGCCTCGGATGCCGAGGTGGCCGAGCTGAAGCGGACTGTCTACCGGGAACGCATCGCCGTGCTGACCGGCCAGGATCTCGATCCGGCGGCTTTCCTGCGCCTCGGGCGGCGGCTGGGGCGACCTGAGGCCTACTACGAGCCCATCTACCATCACCCGGACGTTCCCGAGGTGTTCGTCTCGTCGAACGTCGCGCAGGCCGGAGAACAGATCGGTGTACCCCGGACCGGGAAGTTCTGGCATTCGGATTACCAGTTCATGCCCGACCCGTTCGACCTGACCCTGATTCTTCCGCAGGTAGTGCCGAGCCGAAACCGCGGTACGTTTTTCATCGACATGTCGCGTGCTTACGAGCTGCTGGACGGGCGGCTGCGCGCGGCGGTCGAGGGAACGTTCGCCCGCCACAGCGTCCGGCGCTACTTCAAGATCCGGCCCGGTGACGTCTACCGGCCGATCTCGGAGGTGCTGGCCGAGATCGACGAGCGCACCCCCGCGGTCCGTTTCCCGACGGTCGTGACCCACCCACACAGCGGACGGAAGCTCCTCTACATCAGCGAGGGGTTCACCCAGGCCATCGAGGACGCCGAGGGCGAGGAACGCCCCGGTCTGCTCGCCGAGCTCCTGGAGGCCAGCGGACAGCTCGACCCCACCTGTACCCATCCGGCCATTCACCTGCAGACCTTCGACGTGGGTGACCTACTGGTGTGGGACAACCGCTCCCTGGTGCACCGGGCACTGCACACCGCGACCGACGAGCCGGCCATGTCCTACCGGGTGACCGTGTACGACCCGCCGGCCGCCTCGGACACGGACGGCTCGATGGAGCTGGCCGGCGCGGGGGTGGCATGACCACCCTCACGGCCTCGCGGGTCGTCGCCGACGACCCGCGGCTGCGGGAGCGGGTGCTCCGCTGCTACAAGCCGCACTGCCGCTACCTGCGGTCGGCGACGACCACCTTCGACGACGGACGGATCCAGCTGACCGCCGACTTCTCAATCCCGGAGTCCTGCTATATCGACGACACCGGGCATCTCAACGCCGTCGAGGTCAACATCTGTTACAACCAGATGCTCTATCTCGCCATCGCGACCTGTGTGAGAGAAAAGGCGGAGCCGGTATTCGCGGGCTGGACGATGGAGGATTTCCTCCGCCGCCAGCTGCCCTCAGTGCTCATCGCCCGCATGCAGAGCGTCTTCACCCGCGGGCTGGACGCGCGGGATTTCTCGGGCGAGTTCCGGCTGGACCATGCCACCGCGCGCCGGCTGCGGCCGGGCAGCGACCCGCTGATCTCCCTGAGCACCTCCTTCCGCTACTGGGACCAAGCCGGCGATGGATGCCACGGCACCGCCGCCGTCGCGGTCGTCCCGGACCCCGCTCCCTCCGGAACGACGTCCCCGGACGCGACCCCGCCGGACGAGGCTCGCACGGGAGGAGACCAGTGACGGTGCCCGAAGCACCCGTGGCGCACTCGACCGCGACGCACCAGGTCACACCGCGGCTACCCGGCATCGCAGAGCTGATCTCCCGACACGCGGCCAGACAGCCCCACATCCCTGCTGTTATCTGCGACGGCCGCACGACCGGCTACGAGCGGCTCGACCGGGAGAGCAACCGGACGGCCCGGGCGATCCTCGGCTCCGGCGTCCCGGCCGGCGGCCGGGTCGCCTATCTCGGCCGCGAGTCCGAGCACTACTACGAGGTGTTCATCGCCTGTGCCAAGGCCGGGACGGTACTCGTCCCCATCAACTGGCGGCTGACCGCCCCGGAGATCAAGCACATCCTGCAGGACTCGGCATCCGAGCTGATCTTCGTCACCACTGACCTGCGCGCCACCGCCGAACAGGCGATCGGGCCCCACGCTGATGTCCGGGTCGTCATCGTGGACGGCCCAGCGCCTGGTGCGGCGGCGGGGTTACCCGCGAGCCCGGACCGAGGTCACAGCCTGGCGGTCTGGAAGGAGCCCCACAGCGCCGCCGCCGTGGAGGGCGCGGGCCCGGGTGGAGCCAGCGGTGGACCGGACGATCCGATCCTGCAGCTGTACACCAGCGGGACCACCGGGCTACCGAAGGGCGTCGTGCTGGCGCAACGCAGCCTGCACGCCGTGCGGGAGGCACTCGCAGGCGCCGAGCTGGACTGGATCGACTGGCGACCTGGCGACCTGGCCCTGGTCGGCATCCCGGGCTTTCACGTCGGCGGCATCTGGTGGGCGTCACAGAACCTCGCCGCGGAGGTGACGAACGTGGTCCTGCCCGCGTTCGACAGCCGCACGGCGGTGCGGCTCATCCGTGATCTCGGGGTGACCACCGCCTGCGTGGTGCCGTCAATGCTGCGGCTGATGCTCGCCGAACCGGAGGCCGACCGGCCCGCGTTCCGCACCCTACGCAAGATCGTCTATGGCGGCTCCCCGATCTCCGAGAGCCTGTTGCGGGAGTCGCTGGAGACCTTCGGCTGCGAGTTCGCCCAGATCTACGGCCTCACCGAGACCGGCAACACCGCTGTGTGCCTGCCACCGGCAGACCACCGGCCGGGCAGCCCGCGGCTGCGCGCGGCGGGCCGCCCCTACCCGGGTATCGAGGTGAAGATCGTCGGCCCCGACGGGGTCACACTGCCCACCGGTGAGGTCGGCGAGATCTGCCTGCGCACCCCTGCCCGGATGATCGGCTACTGGAACCTCCCGGAGGCGACCGCCCGCACCCTCGTGGACGGATGGGTGCACACCGGTGACGCCGGCCGGCTCGACGCCGACGGGTACGTCCACATCCTCGACCGGGTGAAGGACCTGATCATCGTCGCAGGCAAGAACATCTACCCGAACGAGATCGAGAACGCGCTCGCCCACCATCCCGCTGTGGCGGATGTGGCCGTGATCGGCGTGCCCGACGACCGGTTCGGCGAGGCGGTCCAGGCGTTCGTAGCGCCCCGGGACGGCCACGAGGTGCGGGCCCGTGATCTCGTGGTGTTCCTCAGGGACCGGATCGCCACGTTCAAGATCCCGTCCCGCTTCGAGTTCGTCGACCGGATCCCGCGCAACCCCAGCGGCAAAATCCTGCGGCGTGAGCTGCGCGAGCCCTACTGGGCCGGCCGTGACCGGCGGGTCAACTGATGAGACCCGCCGAGCCGCCGCCCGTGGACCCGCGGGCCGTCCGCGCCGACGTCGCCGAGCTGTTGTTCGTCACCCCTGACGAGCTTGACGAGGACGACAACCTCTTCGATGCCGGGCTGGACTCCGTCGCCCTGCTCACCCTGGTCGAGCAGTGGCGCGAGAAGGGCGCGGACGCCGCCTTCGACCTGGCCGAGAACCCGACCCTCACCGGCTTCGACCGGGTCCTGGCCGCGGCCCGATCGGCATCCGGCCCGCCGGCCCCCGCCCAGTCGCCGTCCGAAGGGTCGGGCGGGTCGGACCCGTCCGATGGGTGAGCGGCTGCCGCTGTCGGCCGCCCAGCGCGGGATCTGGACCGGCCAGCAGCTCGACCCGGGCACACCGGCCTACAACACCGCCGAGTACGTGCTCATCGACGGCGAGATCCACCTCGACCTGCTGGAACGGGCCGTACGTGGAGCCGTGACCGAGACCGAGGCCGTCCGCGTGCGCTTCGGCACAGGCGCCGCCACCGAGAACAGCTCCGGCGACGAGGCCGGCTCCGACGAGCCGTGGCAGGAGATCGGCCCGGTCGAGTTCGCCGTCCACCAGGAGGACCTGCGCGGCCGGCCCGACCCTCTCCGCGCGGCCGAAGAGTGGATGGCAGCGGACGTCGCGCGTCCCGTCGACCTGCGGACGGGGCCGCTGTTCGGCCATGCGCTGTTCCGCCTGGGTGACCGCAGCGTGCTGTGGTACCACCGCGTGCACCACATCGCACTCGACGGCTACGGGCTGGCGCTCGTCGCCCGCCGGGTCGCCGAGATCTACACGGCACTCGCACAGGACCAGCAGACACCGGCCCACTCCTTCGGCTCACTCGTGTCCGTGGTCGCCGAGGACCACGCCTACACCGCGTCCGACCAGTTCACCCGCGACCAGCGATTCTGGGCCGACTACCACGACGGCCGCCCGGCACCGGTGACCCTCGCCGGGCGCTCCGCCCCGCTCGCCCGCGAGGTGCTGCGCCGGGCCGCGGACGTCGACGCGGACACCCTGGCCCTGCTGCGCGAATCGGGACGGGCGGCGAAGGCGCAGTGGAGCGACATGCTCGTCGCCGCGCTGGCCGCCTACCTGTACCGGATGAGCGAGCAACGCCGGCCGGACGGCCCCGCCCAGATCTCCCTGGCGGTACCCGTGATGGGACGGACCGGCTCGGTCGCCCTGCGGGTGCCGTGCATGGTGCTCAACGCCGTCCAGGCCTGGGTCCGCGTCGAACCGGGCGACAGCCTGCTCGACCTGGCGGAGCAGATCGCCGCCCACCTGCGGGGCAGCCGGCGTCATCACCGGTACCGCTACGAGCAGCTGCGCCGCGCCCTGCGGATGGTGGGCGGCGAACGCAAGCTGTTCGGGCCGTCCGCGAACATCATGCCGTTCGACTACGGACTGCGGTTCGACGGACATCCCGCGATCGTCCGCAACGTGTCCGCCGGCCTCATCGAGGATCTCGCGGTCCATGTCTACAACCGGGCCGACGGCGACGGGCTGCGGATCCTCCTCGACGCCAACCCGAACTGCTACAGCGGCGACGAGCTGGCCACGCACGCCGGCCGCTTCGCGGCCTTCCTGCACCGCCTCGCCCGCCGACCGGCCGACCCGGTCGACGCAGTCGACCTTCTCCTCGACGGCGAGCGCGAAGCCCTGCTCGCCGCCAGCTCGGGCGCCGCGGCCACACCCGAGGCCGGACCAGAGGCCGGCGCCGGACGCCCCGAGGCGTATCGGGCCACCGTCGTGGACCTGTTCGCCGCGGCGGCGACGGCGGCCCCGAACCTGCCGGCCCTGACCGCGGTCGAAGGCGTCTGGGCCGCTGACCGACCGTCTGGCGGGGGAGACGGCCCGGAGGATGTGGAACCGCCTGGTGACGAGGGACGGTACGGCAGCCTTTCCTACGCGGAGCTGAACGCGCGGGCCAACCAGCTGGCCCGGCTGCTGCTCACGGTGGACGCCGGCCCCGACCGGCCAGTGGCCCTGCTGCTCCCCCGCACCGGAGACACGATTGTCGCCTTGCTGGCCGCCCTCAAGGCCGGCGCACCCTACGTTCCCCTCGACCCGGACCATCCCGAGAAGCGGATCGCCTTCGTGCTCGGCGACACCCGCCCGGCCGCCGTGGTGACGGTCGACTCACTCGCCGCCGCCGTGGCGACCGACGCCACCCGGAACCTCGCCACCCGGATCATCGAACTGGACGACCCCGGTGTCCGGTTGGCCCTCGACCACGCGCCGGAGGGTGATCTGACAGACAGTGACCAATCGGCGAGCCTGACGCCCGATCATCCCCTGTGCATCATCCACACCTCCGGGTCGACCGGGCGCCCCAAGGGCGTCATCCTGACGCATCGTGGGATGGTGAACCTGTTCCACCACCACCGGGTGTCGATGATCGAACCGGAGGCCGCGGTGGCCGGCCGGCGGATGCGCGCCGCGCTCACCGCCTCGCTGTCCTTCGACACCTCGTGGGAGGGGCTGCTGTGGATGCTGGCAGGCCACGAGCTGCACCTGATCGGTGACGAGGAGCGCCGGGAGCCTGCCGCGCTGCTGGACTACATCGACGCCCAGAACATCGACTTCCTCGACATCACCCCCACCTACGCCGAGGAGCTGATCAACGCCGGGCTGCTCGAACCGGGCCGGCGGGTCCCCGCGGTGATCGCGCTGGGCGGCGAGGCCGCCGGCCCCGTGCTGTGGTCACGGCTGCGGACCGTGCCCGGCCTGAATGCCTACAACCTGTACGGGCCCACCGAGTGCACCGTCGACACCGTCTGGGCCCGGCTCGCGGACAGCGAGACCCCGGTCATCGGCCGGCCGGTGACCGGCGCCCGCGCCTACGTACTCGACTCCGCGCTGCGGCTGGTCCCGCCGGGCCAGACCGGGGAGCTGTACCTCGCGGGCCTGCCTCTGGCCGAGGGCTACCACCGCCGGCCGCGGCTGACCGCCGAGCGTTTCGTGGCCGACCCGTTCGGGTCGGCGGGGACGCGGATGTACCGCACCGGCGACCTGGTCCGCCGCCGCGCCGACGGCCTGCCGGAGTACCAGGGCCGGGCCGACACCCAGGTCAAGATCCGCGGCTTCCGCATCGAGCCGGGTGAGATCGAGGCCGCCCTGACCGACCATCCCGAGGTGGCGGCGGCGGCCGTCATCACCCGCTCGGATAGCCCGGGCGGTGAGCGGCTGGTCGCGTACGCCGTGCCGGCCGGGGACAGCCCACTGGCCGAAGCCCCGCTGGCCGGCGCCCCGCCGGCCGACGGTCCGGCGCGGCTGCGTCGCCACCTGGCCCGCCGGCTGCCCGACTACATGGTCCCGCCGGTCATCGTCCTGCTGGACCGCATGCCCCGCACGACGAACGGCAAGCTGGACCGGGCCGCCCTGCCACCGCCACCGACCGGTGCCGCCGCGGGCACCGGCAGGCCTGCACGCGACGCGCGAGAACGGCTGCTGTGCGACCTGTTCGCCGAGACCTTGGGCCTGGAGCGGGTCGGCGTCGACGACGACTTCTTCGCCCTCGGCGGCCATTCGCTGCTGGTGGCCCGGCTGATCTCCCGGCTGCGGGCGAGCACCGGGGTTCGCCTGGGCATCCGGGCGGTCTTCGACGCACCCACGGTGGCCGAACTCGCCGAACGGCTGCCCGGTCCGGCCCAGCCGGGCACCGCGGAGGGTGCCCCCGCGTCACAGGACGCCGCACCATGGAACGTGCAGAAGCCCGCCGCCCAGCCCGCGGCGACACCCGAGGGCGACCTGCCCTGGCAGGGAGTCGATCTCGCCGCCGAGGCACGACTGGACCCGTCCCTCGTGCCCTCCGATGCGGCGCCCGCCGAACCGGCTCGTGCCACGGACCCCCATCAGGTCCTGCTGACTGGTGCGACCGGCTTCCTCGGCACGTTCCTACTGCGGGAGCTGCTCGATCAGACGACGGCCACCGTGCACTGCCTCGTCCGCGCCCCCGACGGCGCGCGGGCCCTGGCCCGCCTACGCGACGCGCTGCGCCGCCTGCGGATCCAGATCCCGGACGAAGTCCTCACCGAGCGGGTGGTCGCGCTGCCGGGCGACCTCGAACAGCCCTCCCTCGGCTTCGACGAGGCCGTGTTCACCCGGCTGGCCGGCGAGCTGGACGTCATCGTGCACAACGGCGCCCGGGTCCACCACCTTGATCCCTACCGCAGGCTGCGGGCGGCGAACGTCGCGGGCACGGCGGAGATCCTGCGTCTGGCAATGACCGGGCGGCCCACCCCTGTGCACCACGTGTCCAGCTGCGACCTGGCCTGGGCCGTCGACGACAATCGACGAGGAGCGCCGGGTGGCGCCGGCCTCACTCATGGCCAACGGGTACGTGGCGAGCAAATGGGTGGCCGAGGGTCTGGTGCTGGCGGCGGCCGGCCGTGGCCTGCCGGTGTCGGTGTACCGCCCGAGCCGGGTGTGCGGCGACACCCGGACGGGTGCCGGCGGCACCGACGACGCGTTCTGGCAGCAGGTCCGAACGATGATCACGCTGGGTGCGGCCCCGGCCGCCGCTTCCACGGCGCCGGCCGACCTGGTACCCGTGGACTGGGTCGCTGGCTCGATCGTCCGGCTGACGCGCGCCGACAGATACGCCACTTTCCATCTCACGGCCGCCCGTCCCACCGACGTCCACGCCGTACTCGACCGGCTGCGAGCGCGTGGCTTCCCGCTGGAAGCGCTCGAACCGCCGCGGTGGCGTGAACGCCTCGATCAGGCCGCGGAGCAGGCGGCCGAGCGCGGGGACTACTCGCTCACGGTGACCGCCGGGCACCTGGCCCAGCTCACCGCGGCCGGCACCACCCGCACGTCCGGCCCGACCCACACACACCCGGCGCCGGTCTTCTCCCGGCGCAACACGATCGAGGTGCTGGGAGCCGACCTGGCCCGAGCACCGGAGGTGGACGACGACATGGTCGATCGCTATGTGGACTACTTCGTCGACGTCGGCTTCCTTCCCGCGCCGACCGCCCGCCCCCGCCCGGAGCCGGCACGTTGACGGCGGCTTACACCGACCAGGCACCTTCCCCGCTGGCGACGCGGCGGGAGTGGCTGGGGTTCGTGGTCATACTGGGCGCGACGTTCATGGGCCAGGTCGACGGGTTCATCGTCAGCCTCGCCAGCCCCACCATCCAGCGGGAGCTGCCCGCCGGTTTCGCCAGCGGGAGCTGCCCGCCGGTTTCGACGAGATCCAGCTCGTCGGCGCCGGCTACGTGCTGGCCTGTGCCGCCGGGCTGGTCGTCGGCGGCCGGCTCGGCGACCGGTTCGGCCGCCGCCGGGTGTTCCTGGCGGGCATGGCGGTGTTCACCCTGGCCTCGCTGGCCTGCGGGCTGGCCCCGAACGCCCCGGCGCTCATCGTCTTCCGGGTCGTCCAGGGCACCGCGGCGGCGGCGCTGGTACCGCAGGAGCTGGCGATCCTGCACGCGCTGTTCCGCGATGACGCCCAGCGCGCCCGCGCGCTCGGCCTGTACGGGACGGCTCTCGGCCTCGGGGTCATCGCCGGCCTGGCCGGCGGCGGCCTGCTCGTCGACCTCGACCTGGCCGGGCTCGGCTGGCGGCCCGCCTTCCTGCTCAACGTCCCGATCGGTGTGGCGATCCTCGCCCTGGGCCGGGCCGTTATCCCGGAGAGCCGCGCCACCGGTGCCACCCGGTTCGATCTGGCGGGCGCCGCGCTGACGGTGGTCGCGTTCCCCGCGATCCTGCTGCCCTTCGTCTTCGGCCCGCACCGGGGCTGGCTCCCCTGGGCGCTGCCCTGCGCGCCGGTCGCCGCCGTCGCGGTGTCGCTGCTCGTCCGCCAGCAGCGTGCGCTCGCGCCCCGCGGCGGGGAGCCCCTGTTCCCACCCCGGGTGCTGGCCGCTCCCGGGATGCCGACCAGCCTCGCCACGTTGGTCACCTTCTTCGCCGGCAACGCCGGGCTGTTCCTCGTCTTCACCTACTACGTGCAGACCGGCCTCGAGACGTCTCCGCTGGTGGGCGGCCTGATGCTGGTACCGCTCGGGGTCGGGTTCGCGATCGGCTCACCGCTGTCCGGGCGGCTCGCCGCCGGACGGGCCGGGCCGCGGCTGCCGGTGCTCGGCTGCCTGGGGCTCGCGGTGGTTCTGCTGGCGCAGGCCGCGATCGCGGCCGGACCGACCTCCGCGCAGCGGGTGCTGCTGGCCCTGGCCATGGGCGCCGTCGGCCTGGCCCAGGGGCTGGTTGTGGCACCGCTGATCGGCGGCATCCTGCGCCGGGTCGCCCCGGACGACGCCGGCGCCGCCTCCGGCACCGCGTCGACACTCACCCAGTTCGGGCTCGCCGCCGGCTACGCGGCCGTCGGCAGCTGGTACAGCCTCGTGCTCGGCGGCACCCCGGGCACCGCCGACGCGCCGGCCGACCTGGACTCGCATGTCCAGGCATTCGCCGCCGCCACCGTGCTGCTCGCCGTTCTCGCCCTTGTCACGGCGGCGTTGTGCGTCCTGCGCGACCGGGTCCGGATCTCGCCGGGAACTAGTCAGGCCCTCGCGACGACTACCCCTGAGAACGGTTAACCGGGGACGAAGGCCTGCCCGCGGGCGCGGGGATCAGAGGCTGGGAATAGTGGGGGTTCGGGAAGACGATGCGTGGCAGGCCGATGATCGCGGCGGGGGCGCTGCTGCTGGCGCTGGTGGTGACGTTCTATTCGGACGACACCACAGGCGGTTCGGCGAACGGGACAACAGGGGCCTCGACGGCCGCCGCGCAGGAAGCGGCCGAGGGAAG
This sequence comes from Frankia sp. CgKIO3, assembly GCF_977946435.1. Classification (NCBI taxonomy): domain Bacteria; kingdom Bacillati; phylum Actinomycetota; class Actinomycetes; order Frankiales; family Frankiaceae; genus Frankia; species Frankia sp. CgKIO3. The sequence goes on from NZ_CDWTMO010000068.1 coordinate 15,602, forward strand.
GACGACCTACCCGCTGACGATCACCAACTGCGGGAAGAAATACACCTTCGACAAGGCTCCGAGCCGGGTCGTGGTGATGAACGGCGGCTCGGTAGCGGAGGTGTCCTCGCTGATCGAGCTCGGCGTCTCCGACCGGATCGTCGCCAACGCGCAGAACTACGGCGCCTCGGACGTCCCCGGCCGCGCGGAGGCGATCGACGCCCTGCCCACGGGTGGGGTCACCCTGAACGACCTGCAGGACATCCCGCGTGAGGCCATGCTCGGACTGCGGCCCGACCTGGTCATCTCCACCTACGGCGGCGGGTTCGACGCGGCGTCGGGCTTCGCCACCCGCGACGACCTAGTCAAGCTCGGTGCCAACAGCTACGTCCCGGCGAGTGCCTGCGGCACGGACGGGATGACGGCCGGCGCACCGACCATCGAGGACAGCTACGCCATCCTGCGGGACTTCGGGAAGATCTTCGACGTCTCCGGGAAGGCCCAGGAGGTCATCGCGGCCTCGAAGAGCAGGATCGGCGAGGTGACTAAGGCCCTGGCGGGCAAGCCCGACGCGAACGTGCTGCTGGTCTTCCCGGGTATGGGGGCCGACGACTTCAGCTCGATCGCCGGCGCCGGGGTGTGGAACGACATCCTCGACAAGGCAGGGGCGGTCAACCCCTTCCTCGACAGTTCCGGCAACACCTTCCTGACCGTGAGCAAGGAGAAGCTGGCCTCGACCGACATCGATGCGGTCCTGGTGGTCAACTACATGAACCCCGACCCGGACAAGGCGGCCAAGGCCATCCTCGCCCAGTTCCCGCAGTGGGACGCGACCCGCGCCAACCGCTACCTGGTGCTCGCCGACTCGATCTACTACGGCCCGAGCAACGACGTGGCCGTCGAGAAGATCGCGAAGCTGCTGCACCCGGACACCTTCTGAGCCGCGGGCGCCGCCGCACCCGCACCGACCCGCACCGCCGGCACGGTCCGCACCGCGCCGTTGGGGCGGGTCGGCCTGCCCGGCTGTCTGCTCGCCCTCACCGGCCTGGTCATCCTGATCATGTTGGCGGCGGCCTGTGTCGGTGCCGTCACGGTTCCCCTGCCGCAAACCTGGCGGGTGGTCACCGGCCACCTCACCGGCCGGACGGCCGGGCTCGACCCGGTCGTCGACCAGATCGTCTGGGAGTACCGGGTGCCGAGGGTGCTGCTCGCCGCCCTGTGCGGCGCGGGGCTCGCCGTGGCCGGCGTCGTCCTGCAGACCCTGGTCGACAACCCGCTCGCCGACCCCTACGTGATGGGTCTGTCCCCAGGGGCGTCGCTGGGTGCCGTCATCGTGATCACGGCCGGCTCCGGGGCGGTCGGCGGTGTCGGCGTGTCATCCGCGGCCTTCGGAGGTGCGATGGTCGCCGCGGTGGCCGTCTTCCTGCTCGGCCAGCGGCGCGGCCGGCTCGCCCCGACCCGGCTCGTCCTGGCCGGCGTCGCCGTCGGGTACCTGCTGCTGGCCGTCACCAGCTACGTGCAGCTCTCCGCCGACCCGAACCAGCTGCGCCAGGTCATGTTCTGGCTGCTCGGCAGCGTCGCCGGGACCACCTGGGACCAGCTCCCCCCGGCCGCCACCACCGTCGCCGTCGTGACGGCGCTACTCGTCCCGCTCGGTCGCCGCCTCAACGCGCTGGCCCATGGGGAGGAGCAGGCCATCGCC
>NZ_CDWTMO010000068.1:17328-19468 GCF_977946435.1 Frankia sp. CgKIO3
TTCGGCGTCGACGTCGCCCGGCTGCGGGTGGGACTGCTGCTCGCCGCGTCGCTGCTCACCGGTGTGCTGATGGCCGTCGCCGGCGGCATCGGCTTCGTGGGTCTGATGATCCCCCACCTCACCCGACTCGCCTTCGGCGCCGACCACCGCCGGCTCCTGCCGCTGGCCGCGCTCGTCGGCGCCGGATACCTGGTGTGCGTCGACCTGCTCTCCCGCACCGTCGACCGGCCCAACGAGCTGCCGTTGGGCATCCTCACCGCCGCGTTCGGCGCGCCGTTCTTCCTGTGGCTGCTGCGCCGCAACGACGCGCTCGCGGGCCGGTGACGCGATGAACCGCCGCAGAGGCCGCACAGGCTACCCGGGACTGCGACCGGGCCCCGGGCCGGGTCCGGACAACGGGCGCGAGGACCCGGGCCGCGAACGGGAGGAGGCGTCCGGCGGGCTGTCGCTGGACGGAGTGGCCGTCGAGCTCGGCGAGGCGCCGGTCCTGCGCGGGGTGACCCTGGCCGCGGCGCCCGGAAGCCTCACCGGCCTGGTCGGGCCGAACGGCAGCGGCAAGACGACCCTGCTGCGCACCGTCTACCGCTCGCTGCGGCCCAGCACCGGCGCGGTGCTCGTCGCCGGCGCGGACGTCTGGAAGCTGTCCGCCCGCGACTCCGCGCGCCGCACCGCCGCCGTCCTCCAGGCGGGCCAGCCGCCCGCGGCCCTCACCGTCGCCGAGGTCGTGGCCGACGGACGGACCCCGCACCACGGCCTGTTCAGCCGACACGGCGACGCCGACCGGGACATCATCCAGGAAGCCCTGGAGCGTACCGGCGCGCTCGGATACACCAACCGGCTCTACGACACACTGTCCGGCGGCGAGCGGCAGTGGGTACTGCTCGCCCGCGCGCTCGCCCAGCGACCACGCCTGCTCGTCCTCGACGAGCTGACCAACCACCTCGACATCCGCGCCCGCTTCGAGCTGCTCAACCTCGTCCGGGCGACCGGCGTCACCACGCTCGCGGTTCTGCACGACCTCGACCTCGCGGTCCGCTACTGCGACCAGCTCGTCGTCCTCGACCGGGGCCGCGTCGCCAGCGCCGGTCCGGTTCTCGACGCGCTGACGTCCGACGTGCTGCACGCGGTGTTCGGTGTGACGGGCTCCGTCGAGCGACACCCCGACGGCGTCATCCGCATCACCTACACCGCCCAGCCCCTGACCAGCCAGACCTCCGCGCCCCGGCAAGCCGTGGGTGACCACTGACGGCGGACCACGCTGGGCGCGGCGGCGACCGCCCGGTCGGCACTTGCGGTCTGCTCGCCCGGGCGCCCGTGCCGCCGTCGGGATCCGGGAATCAGACCAGGGCGGCGCCGAGCTCGCCGTTCACCAGCTCGGTGATCCGGCCGGCCCGTGCCTCCTCGACGATCACCGCGAGCTGTTCGACACTCATCTGGATACGCTGCCCGAAATCGTCGGTCAGGACGATCTGCCGGTCCGCCGGCGCATCGTGGTCGACATACAGTTCCGGGCAGCCGCAGCAGCTCTCGCAGAACGTCAGCAGATGCTTCCCCTGCACGGACATCTGAACTCCCAACAAGTCGGCTGACATTTCCCAGAAAAACTGTACCCGCACATCGCCGGTATCACCATGAATTCTTTCCAGGATGACCCGGAAGTGGGGTCCCGAAGAATTCCGACTCGTTCAGGCGGGACGAAGGGGCTTGCCGGACGGGCCCCGCACGGCCAGGGCCTCGCCTACCACCCCCGCAGCGGGTGGAGCAGCACGCGGCCATGCAGACGCCCGGCCCACCGAATCATGGTCACCGCCAGGACGACGTTCCGCGTTACTTCGCCGCACGACGCCCGGCCGGCCACCGCGAGGTCTCCGGGGGTCACTCGCCACCCGGACCTCAGGAACACATCCACAGGTCCCAAGGCACTTCAGGACCTGTGCGGCAGAGGGTTGGGCGCGCCGCGGGCCTCGCGGCGCACCCAACCGCGACCGATCCGTCAGCGCGCCGCCGCGACGGCCGCGTTGAGGCCGGCGGGCGTCAGGGCGTTCGTCTGAAGGCGCTCGCCGTCGACGTAGACGGTGGGAGTTCCCTGGACCCCCCGACGGGACGCGGCATCGTTGACCTGGGCGATGTAGTCGCCGTA
>NZ_CDWTMO010000069.1:0-19383 GCF_977946435.1 Frankia sp. CgKIO3
GATGTCGACTATGGACGCAGAAAGCTATCTTGACCCCATACGAACACGATGCCTAATTTCAAAACGCAGGGCACGGAACTCGGCACTTGGCACGAGCCCGTGATGCACGATGGCGGACCGTCAGTACGTCGGATCGGTTGGCATACCTCGGCTGGGGAGAAACAGATGACGCAGACCGTCACGGCACAGGCGGCCCGACTCGGCGGGTACGACGACGCCAGCCGGCTTCGGCAGGCTCAGGACACCGACTGGGTGCTCGGGTTCGCCGATCCGACCGCCCGGTCCGTCGCCGATCTCGGCTGCGGCATCGGTTCCCTGCTCGCCGCGGCGCTCGACCGCCTGCCCGACGCCGTCGACGCCCTGGGCCTGGATCGTGAGGAGTCCCGGCTTGCCGAGGCTCGACGCAAGCTCGCCCCCTACGCGACCCGGGTACGGTTCCGCTTCGTCCAGGCCGATCTACGCCGGCCCCCGCAACTGGCCGACGATGCGGGTCCCACGACGTTCGACCTGGTCACCCTCACCTCGGTCCTGCACTGGATCCACCCCGACGAGGAGCAGCTGGTGCGGTGGATCTCCACGCGACTGCGGCCCGGCGGCGCCTTCCTGCTCACCACCCACCATCCCGAGCACGACGAGTACGGGTTCGGTGGCAGCGACGACCTCGCCCGGCAGGCCCTGGTCCGGCTGGGCCATGCGGCCGAGGACGTACCCAGGCTGCTGGCGGCGGCCGGGATCATTCCGATCGCCGTACGCACCCTGTCCGTGGACGACACTGCGACCCTGCTCGACGCGTACTTCGACATCGACGGCGTCGACGAACGCCCGACGGTCGTGCGGGCCGCGAACGGCGAGGAGTACCAGCGGTTCCACGCGGCGACCTTTGGCACCTATTACAGCCGGCTCGTCGGTGCGGACCGTCAGGAGGACTACTTTCGGGCGATCGGGGAGGTCGCGCAGCACCGCCTCGACACCGACGGGCACATCACCCAGATGCCGGTACGGCTGTGGCGCTGTCGGCCAGGGGCGTCCCGGCCTGCGGAGACGGCCCGGTAGCCGCTGGGGGGGTAGGCGGTCCGGGGAGAGCCGGGGCACCGCGGCGAGCAGCCGTACGGTGTAGGGGTGCCGGGGGGCGGTGAAGACCGTCTCCACGTCCCCGAACTCGACGACCCGCCCGTCGTACATCACCAGGACCCGGTCGCTGAGGTGCTGCACGACGCCGAGGTCGTGAGAGACGAAGACCATGGCCAGGCGGTGGGTCCGGCGCAGGTCGACGAGCAGGTCCAGGACCTGGGCCTGGATGGACACGTCGAGCGCGGACACCGGTTCGTCGCAGATCAGCACCTGCGGTTCCACGGACAGCGCCCGGGCGATGGCCACCCGCTGCCGCTGCCCGCCGGACAGCTCGACCGGTCTGCGCCGTAGTTCCCGCGCGGAGAGCCCCACCTGTTCCAGCCGTCGGACGGCGGCGTCGCGGCGCTCGGTTCGCGCGACCCCACCCACCCGCAGCGCCTACGTCAGGATCCGGCCCACCGTCAGTCGTGGGTCGAAGGACCCCAGCGGGTCCTGGAAGATCGCCTGGATCTGCCGGCGGCGTGGTCGGCGGTCACACTCCGGCACCCAGCTGCCCCAGCCGCCCCCAGGACCCGACGGGCCGACCCAAGGAACGCCGCCGAGCAGCACCTCACCCGCGTCGGGTTCGGTCAGACCCAGCATGATCCGGGCGAGCGTCGTCTTCCCCGAACCGGACTCGCCGACGAGCCCGAGGGTCTCCCCGCGGCGCAGCGCGAAGGAGACGTCCCGGACCACCTCGCGTCGCTCTCCGTCCGCCGTCCGGAACGCCTTGCGCAGTCCCGTCGCCCGCAGAAGGATCTCGGCGCCGGTCGAGCCGCCCGCGTCGAGCCCGGCAGCCGCGAGCCCGGCCGCCGCGATCCCGGCTTCGTCGACGGGTCCGGCCAGCCGGCTGCCCCTGGTCCGCGCGGAGGGCACGGCGGCAAGCAGCTCGCGGGTATAGGCGTGCGTGGGATCGCCCAGCACCCGCTCGGTCGGGCCACTCTCCAGGATCACTCCGTCGCGCAGCACGGCGACCCGATCGGCGAGCCGGGCGACGACTGCCAGGTCATGGCTGATGAGCAGCAGTCCCATCCCGCTCTCGCGCAGACCGGCAAGCAGATCGAGGATCCGGGCCTGGACCGAGACGTCGAGAGCGGTGGTCGGCTCGTCGGCGATGAGCAGGTCCGGAGTGCCGGCCAGCGCCGCGGCGATCAGCACCCGCTGGCGCAACCCGCCGGAGAGCTGGTGCGGGTACTGCCGGGCACGGACCTGTGGATCAGGAATACCGGCCCGCGCCAGCAGCGTCACGATCCGGGGGCCACGTTCGGCCCGCGCGACTGGGCCCTGTGCCCGCAGCGCCTCGTCGACCTCCTACTCGACCCGCCGCAGCGGATCGAGGGAACCGAGGGCGTCCTGGAGCACCAGGCCGATCCGGCGGCCACGCAGGGCGCGCCATTCCCGGTCCCGCAGCCCGATGAGGTCGGTCCCGCCCAGGCGCAGCCGCCGGGCCTGGACCGTCGCGTCCGCTCCGGCGAGTCCGACGAGGGCGCGGGCGGTCACGCTCTTACCCGATCCGGACTCGCCCACGAGGGCCACACACTCCCCCACACCGACATCGAAGGAGATTCCCCGCACCACCTCGACGGCCCGACCGCCCCGGCCGAAGGAGACCCGCAACCCGTCGACGGTCAGCAGGGTCGCGGACGGCTCCTTCGCCCCCCGCGCGCTCGGAGGTGTCGAACCAGGGGGCGCCGACCCCAGCGGTGCCGGGTTCGGCGGTGCCGAGTTCGGCGGTGCCGGCGGTGAGACCTGCGGCTGGTCGTTCACGGAGTCCGTCCCTCCACCCGCAGGCGGGCATGGCGGCCGAGCACGGTCACGGCGACGACAGTGGCGGCGATCGCCGCCCCGGGGAACACCACGACCCACCAGGCGGTGTCGATGACGCCTCGGCCGTCGGCGAACATCGCCCCCCACTCGGGGCCGGCGGCTTCGTACCGAGGCCCAGGAAACTCAGCGCCGAACCGGAGATGATCGCCGTCCCGATGCCGACGGTGGCCAGCACGAGCAGCGGTCCTAGCGTGTTCGGCACGATGTGGCGCAGCACGATCACCGGTCGGGGCAGGCCGAGCGCCACCCCGGCGTCGACAAACCCGGCATGGCGGACGACGAGAGCACGCGACCGCACAACCCGCGCGTAGCTGGGGACCGCCGCGATGCCGATGGCCACCGCCGCGTTCACCGAGCCTGGACCGACGATGGCGATGACCAGCAGCGCGAGCAGCAGCTCGGGGAAGGCGAGCAGCAGGTCCACGAGCCGCATGAGCAGCCCGTCCGCGAACCGGCCGCCGAGGGCCGCCGCGAGGCCGACCGTCGCCCCGATCCCCGCGCCGAGCGCGGTCGCTCCGGCACCGAGCAGTAGCGAATGCCGGGCGCCGGTGACCACCCGCGCGAAGACGTCCCGGCCCAGCTGGTCGGTGCCGAACCAGTGTGCCCAGCTCGGTCCGCGCAGCGCCTCGCCGAGGTTCGCCCCGTCCGCGGGATGACGGCTGAGCAGCCCCGGCCAGGCGGTCGCGACAAGAAGCAGGACGATCAGCAGGCCGGCCGCGATCAAACCGGGACGCGGCCGGCCACCGCCGGTGCGGGCCAGGGCACCGGCGGCGGGCTACTCGGTCCCGGGGCGGGCCTCCCCGACCGCGGTCACCGGGACACCGCCAGATCAACCGCCGTGGCCCTCCCGGCACCGGATCCGTCGTCGCGCAGTCGCGGGTCAATGAGCAGGTAGAGCAGGTCGACCACGCTGTTCACGACGACGAAGACCGCCGCGGACAGCAGCACCACCGCGGTGACCACCGGGATGTCCTTGGCCGAGATCGCCGCGAGGGTCACCCGACCGATCCCCGGCCGGGCGAACACCGCCTCGGTGACGACTGCGCCGCCGAGCAGGCTGCCCACTGCCCAGCCGAGCAGGGTGACGAGCGGGAGCGCGGCATGGCGCAGGGCGTGGCGGGTCAGCACGCCCACCGCGCCGATGCCGCGGGCGCGGACCGAGACGACGAACGGAGCCTCCAGTGCGACGTCAAGTCCCTCCCGCAGCACCTGGGCGAGGACCCCGGCGATCGGCAGGGCCAGCGCGGACGCCGGGAGGACCAGTCCGGACGGGCCAGTGGCGCCGGCACTGGGAAACCAGCCGAGGTGCGCAGAGAAGAGGGTGATGAGCAGGATGCCGATCCAGAACGTCGGGCTCGACACGACGAGCAGCTCGGCGCTGGTCGCCAGCATCCGGCCGAGCCGGTGGGTGGTGCCGCCCCGGCCGGCGGTCGACACCGCGAGCCCGATCGCCAGCAGCGCGGCGAGCGCGGACGCCGTGAGCGCCAGCTGCACCGTCGGCCACACCTGACCGGACAACACCTCCACGACCGGCCGCTGCAGCTGGTAGGAGGTGCCGAGATGGCCGGTCACCAGGCGGCGCAGCCAGGTGCCGTACTGGACGACGAGCGGCGACTGGAACCCGTACGTCTCGTTGATCTGCTCCCGAAGCTGCGGCGAGATCCCGAACGTCGGCCCGATCAAAGTGTCGACGGGATCACCCGGTACGACGTGCAGCGTCACGAAGGCCAACGTCGCCGCGCCCCACAGGACCCCGGCGCCCACGACCAGCCGGCGCAGCAGGAACCTCGCCACAGCCCGCACTAGATCAGCCCACCCAGCTGTCGTAGAACAGCGGGAAGGTGTCCGCGTCGAAGGTGATGTCGTGGACCTTCGACGCCGTGCCGACAGTCCGGGTGAACACGTAGACCGGCAGGGTGTACGCGTGGTCGATCACATATTTCTGCACCTGCCCATAGGCCTTCTTGCGGGCGGCGAGATCCGTCGTGCCGGCGCTGGTCGCGAGCCATTCGTCGACCTCCGGCACCGCGATCCCGGAACTGTTCGCCCCGCCCTGGGTGAACGTCAGATTCGAGGCGAACAGCGTACGGAGCAGGTCGGGGTCGGACTTGCCCCAGCTGTAGGCGATCAGGTCGTAGCCGCCGGCGTTGCGCTGGGTGGTGTAGGCGCCCGAGTCCATCGAGTAGAGCTTGGTGGCGATGCCGACCTTCTTCAGGTCGGCCTGTACCGCCTGGCTGACGATGTCGCGCTGCTCGCGGTTGAAGGCGCCGACGTAGGGCCAGTCGAGGACGAGACGCGCGCCGTTCTTCGTGCGGTAACCGTCGGCGTCGCGGCCAGTGTAGCCGGCCTCGTCGAGCAGCTTGTTCGCCGCGGCGACGTCATGGGGGAAGGCCTTCTCGAGGCTGGAATCGTAGGCGATGTTCTTTGGCGTCAGGGTGCTCCACGCGCGGGCGTACTGGCCAGCGTAGACCGTCTTCACGATCGTGTCGACGTCGACGGCGCGCTGGACGGCCTTGCGGACCCGCTCGTCGGAGAACGGCGCACGCCTGGTGTTGAAGTAGATCGAGTAGTTGGCGTTCTGCGGAATCACCTTGAGCAGCCGCAGGGAGTTATCGCCCTCGAGCGCGGCGACGTTCTGCGCCGGCACGCCGTCGGCGGCGTCGATCTCCCCACTGCGCAGCGCGCTCACCCTCGTCGCGTCCTCGGGCAGGAAGCGGATGGCCAGCTTGTCGAGGTAGGCGGCGCCGGTGTGCTTCGCGCCGCCGGGGGCCGAGGTGTAGCCGTCATTGCGGGTAAACTCGGCGACCGATCCCTTCACATAGCGGGTGAAGCGAAACGGCCCGGTACCCACCGAGTTCGGCCCGCCCGAGCAGAGGGTGTCCGGCGCTTCGGCGATCTTCTTCGGCGACTCGATGCCGAGGTAGGCCGTGGCGGCCGCGGCGAGGAATGCCGCGTACGGCTTGGAGAAGGTGACCTTGGCCGTGCGCGGGTCGACGACCTCGGTACCGACGTAGGGGCCGAGCAGCGCCACCGCGTACTGCGACTTCGTTGACTTCGCCGCGATGTGGTCGAAGTTCGCCTTCACCGCCGCCGCGTCGAACGGTGTGCCGTCGTGGAACGTCACGCCGTCCTTGAGCTTGAAGGTGAACGTCTTCGCGTCGGCGGAGACCGTCCACGACGTGGCCAGCCACGGGCCGACCCCGCCGCCCGGCTGCTGCGCCACGAGCGAGTCGAACACACCCCGCTGGATGACAGCGGTGACGTCGGCCGGGCTGACGTGCGGGTCGAGGCAGTCGCCCTCGGTGGCCACCGCGAAGGTGAGCGTGCCGCCCCGGTGCGGTGTTCCGCCCGCCCCGTTCGCGCTGGTGGAGCCGGCGGGTGCCGGATCGGACGCGCAGGCGCCGAGCATGGCGGCGGCGGCCGCGACGGCCGCGACGCGGACGGCGGGATGGAATCGAGGACGTGGGCGTTTCATGGATGCTCCAGATAGGGCGGACGCGACGATGGCCTCACCAGGTCATGCGGCCCGGCGGCCGAGGGGCACGCGGAGCCGCAACCGGCGGCCCGGGCGCGTGCCGTACGGGCACGGACCAGCACGAACGGGGAGGTAGGCGCCGATGGTGCTACTGCCGTACCAGTCCAGACAGGCAGCGGTTCATCCTGTTATCGCGGCTCATAGGCATCGGGCCGCAAGCCCGTGCGCATCGCCCGTAGGCCCACCCGCACGTGCCGCGCGCCCCGCCCGGCGTCGCGCATGTCCGTCCGGCGGTGCGCCACGCCACCTCGGTGGAGCCGTCAACGGGGATGAGCGACGAGGTGGCGGTCCACCAGGGTGAAGCCGAAGGAGGGCGGTGGGGCCGCGCCGAACCGGCGCAGGGCACCCGCCATCGTGCGATCTCGTCCCGCCAGGCCGTTGCGGCCAGGGCGGAGGTGTCCGGATCCGAGGTGTCCAGGGCGGAGGTGTAGAGGCCCAGACAGGTGCGGACGTGCTCGAAGAAGGCGGTTAGGACCCGGGCCGTGACGTGCGCGCGGACGTCCCGCTCGTCGGCACCCCGGTCAATGGCCTCAATCGCCGCCGCGGCGAGGATCGCCGTGCGGACGGCGTGCGCGATCCCCGAGCCGCTGAGCGGGTCGAACCGGGCGGCGGTGCCTCCCACCGCGAACCACCCCGGCCCGCAGGGCGGTTGCAGGAACCGGGGCGCCGCGGGCACGACCACGACGGTCTCGGGCAGCGCCGTCTCGGCGAGAAGCCGATGAAGCAGCGGCACGGGACGGGCGACGGGCCCGGGGACCATCGCCTGCACCAACGCCTGCCGCTCGCCGATCGGCGCCAGGAAGACCCATGCCGACCCGGCGGCCACCAGCCGGCTCGTGGCGGTGGGCTCGGCCGGCGCGAGCCGCACCTCGGCGCTGATCATGTTTCGGCGTCCGAGCTCGACGGGTCGGGCCGGTCGGCCCGGTGGAGGCGCAGCGGCGGTGACCAGCCACACGGCAGGCGGCGACGCGAGGCCATCCGGGGTGAACCGGACCAGGTCCGGGTGCGCCTCGGCGAGCCGTGCGCCCAGCCGGCGGACCAGCACGCTGCCGTCGACCGCCAGGCTGGGCTGCTCCAGCCGCCGCGTCGTGGCCGACCCGCCCCACCGGACGTGCCGGTGCCGAATCGGCCAGGCGTCCTCGAACAGGCCGGCGCCGCCGTCCCAGACGTCCCGGAGCACGGCAACGGTCAGCTCGTTGAGCACCAGCCAGCGCGGACGCGCACCGCCGGTATCCGGCGCCCGCTCACGGGCATCCGGTTGCCATCCGGTCACCCGGACGGGCCGTCCCTGGGCGGCGAGCAGGTCAGGCCGGCCAACCCAGCCCCGGCGACGACGACCTCGGTCATTCCTCCGTCCGGGAGCCGCCCGGCTCCCCGTCCGTTGCGGAGGCCGGCGCGGAGGCCGGCGCGGTGCCGGCGGTTAGGAGCTCGGCGAGCAGGGCCTCGTGCGCCGCCCCGTGCTGGAGCACGAATCGACGCTCCGCCGAGCCGCCCAGCTCGGCAACGGTCTCCTGCGCCCGCCGGAGCCCGGCGGCGTGGTCGGCGACCGGAATGGGCAGGGTGACCGGACCGGGCAGGGCGAAGCGCGGCGAGCAGGTGGTTCGTCTCGTGCAGGCTGAACATCGCCCGACGGGCCTGCTCGAGCAGCTGCCCGCCGGCCCGGTCCCCCAGGGCGAAGGCCGCCTGCAGGGCGCTGAGCAGCAGAGCGTAGTTCTGGTCGCTGAGATCCGCCAGACCGCCGGTGAGCGCGTCGACCGGATCCGGCCGCATCGTGCGCAGATAGCTCTCCGGCGCGAGCCCGGCGAGGTGATTCTTGACCGTGCCGAACCGGCGGAAGTGCTCACCCCCCTCGTCGATGATGAGCTTGACGAGGTGGACGAGCCGGTCCCGCTCGGGGAAGAGGTCGGGCCGTCCATCGATCGTGCGCAGCAGCCGCACGTACATCCCGTCGATGCCCGACGCCGTTCCCTGGCTCGGCCGTTCGACCTCGATGAACCAGTCCAGCTGTGCCGGGGTCAACGGCTGGAGCTGGAACGGCCGGTCGAGCTGGCGGTGGATGCGCTCAGCCCGGCCGACGTTCGGGGGCAGGCCGAGCAGGGTGAGCGCCTCGTTGACCCAGCGCAGGTGCCGCATCTCGTCGACCGCGATGGAGAACACCTCGGTGGCCGCGGCATGCACGCGGCGGGTGTGCTCGTCGGCGTCGTCGGGCAGTAGCCGGGGCGCGTCGAGCGAGTAGTGGGCGAACAGGTACTCCACTGACAGGGCATGTTCGACGGTGGCCAGGTAGTTCAGCTCGGCGAGCACCTCGTCCCGGGTCAGCTCGTCGGTAGCCGGCTCCGGGGGCGGCGGCGCGCCCCCGCCGGTCTCCCGGCCGTCCAGCACGACGGCCAGATCGTTCCAGGCATGGAGCATCTCGGGGTAGTCCAGTTCCAGCTCCCGGCGGCCGACCTCGGTCGCCAGGTCGGCGGGCGGCGGAACGCTGGTGCGATCGCGCCGCTGGAAGTTGACGTAGGGGACCTGCCCGTCCGCGCTGGTGACGACGTCGGGCTTGGACGCCGCCCAGTAGAAGCAGCCGCAGTCCCGGAAGTCATACTGCCACGGCGCGCACAGGCTGCGGGTCAGCTCCCCGGGCAGGTAGACGTCGGGGTCGATGACACCGTCGGGGTCGAGGTAACGGGCCCGGTCGGCGACCAGGACCGCCAGCACCGTGCCGTCCGGATCCCGCTGCACGACGCTGCGGTCACCGCGACGGAATCCGTTGAGCGTGCCGTTCACGACGTCGGCGCCGGGCGAGGAGATCCCCGGCGGCGGGCCGAGCAGGATCGCGATCCGACCCGGCATCAGGTCGTGCACCAGCCGCCAGACGTCCAAGCCGCCGAGGTCCGTGCAGGTGAACGTCGGTATCTCCGATTCGGCCTGGTCGACGGTCGTGCGCCCGCACACCGCCCACAGGTGCAGGGGCAGATCCGCGTCGGTCAGGCCGCGCTCGGCGGCGACACCGGTGGCGGCGACGTGGCGCAGCACGGCGCCGTCCGGACGGTGGAACTCGAAGGTCAGCCCGGGGAAGAACGCCTTGTCGAGGTTACGCTGGTCGAACTCCAGCCCCGGATAGCAGTTGTCGACGCCGCTCTCGGGACGGGTGCCGGCCGGGTTGCCGCGCACAACGTGGTCCGCCCGCGCTGTCAGGTTACGGGGGAAGATCTTCCCGGCCGGTGGCCCGGGCACGGGCGCGGGCACGGGATCCGCCATGTTTCAGCCCCTTCCTCGAGCGACGCACCTCGCCGGGCGACGCATCCTCATCGAGTTCATCGAGCAACGCCTCATCACCGGGCGGCGCACCATCACCGGGCGACGGTGGTCGGGTCACTGCCGCTGCCGCCGTACATCGCCGACGCCGGCGGTCGCCCGTCGAAAAAATCGGGACGCGCCGCGGACAGCTCGACGTACGCCCGCAGGCAGAAGGCGAGCCAGCCACGGATGTAGTCGCAGCCGGGCCGCCCGCGCCGGGTGACCTCGTGATAGCAGCCGCCCCCGCACAGATACCGGGCCCAGCACGAGCGGCACGGGCTCATCCGGTCGACGTGGCTACGGGCGAGGTGACCCGCCCGGGCCGCGTCGTCCGGGCCGGCCGCCACCGACCCCATGGCGAAGTCGGGGTCGTCGACGAGCCGGTGGCAGGCGAACAGGTCGCCGTTCGCGGCGGCGCTAAGGTACCCCGCGCCCGCCCCGTACGGGTAGGGGCAATGGCTGCCGCGGTGAATCTGCTGCATGGCGGTCTCGAAGTTGCCGAACGGGTACCGGCGACCGGCGGCCAGCTCGCGCAGCGCCACCTCGCCGCACTCGACCATCTGCCGCAGGAACTCGTCGAAGGCCGGGCGGGTGAACTCGAGCGCCGGGTCCGGCGACGCGACGACCGCGGCGAACCCGACCTCGTCGAACCCGAGGCCGATCACATGGTCGAGGACGTCGCGCAGCCGGCCGCTCGCCGGGGTGACGGTGATCCGGGCGGCGAGGTGGCGCGGGCGCCCGTGGCGGGCCAGCAGGTCGAGCCCGGCCCGCACCCGGTCGTAGGCACTGGCCCCGCCGGCCCCGCCAGCCCTGCCAGGCAGCCGCCGCAGCGCGTCGTTGCGGTCCCGGTCGCCGTCGATGCTCACCGAGACGGCGAAGGGATACTCGGCGAAGAGGCGGGCGTCCTCGGGACGCAGCACGGTCAGGTTCGTGGTCAGGGAGAACCGCACCCGCCGCCCGGCGGCCGCGGCCGCCCGCGCCGCGTAGACGGTGACCTCATGGACGAGGTCCGCGGCGAGCAGCGGCTCGCCGCCCATGAACCCCACGACGACGTCGGCGCCCGGCCGCGACTCGGCGAGGAGGCGGTCGACCGCCGCGAAGGCGACCCCGCGCGGCATCGCCCGGGCCGCACCGCCGAACCGCCCCTCGTCGGCGTAGCAGTAGGCGCACGACATGTTGCACGCCTGCATGACGTTCAGCGACAGGGCGGACAGCGGTAGCGGGTCGATCGGACGCCCGTCGATACGCCGGGGCGTGGACGGCTCCAGCCCCAGGTCGGCGCGCAGTCCGGGATCGAGCTCGATCGCCCCGCCCGAGCCCAGCCAGGTCTCCACTCGCCGCGCGACGTCCTCGGGCAGGTCGTAGACCCGACTGCCGTCCGTCACGAACAGGTGCGCACCCCGTGTGCTGCGGAACAGGCGGACCTCGGCGGCGGGATCCGGCGCGCCGCCCGAGACGGCGGCCCGCTCTCCTTCCGCCGGCCGCGGTTCCCAGCCCGGCGGGCGGCGACCGATCTGCAGCAGGACCGTCACGTGCCGGACTCGATGTCCCGCCGCAGCGCGGCGCTCCAGGCGAGAAGAAGATCGTACTGCCGCCGGGTGATGTGCATCGGATGGCGGTCGGAGCCGCGCATCAGCGCCGGCATGCGACGGTCGTAGTAACGCTCCCTGGTCGCCGGCTCGCGCACGACCGCGGGGAGCAGCTCGGGCCGCTCCCGCAACAGGTCCTCGAGCACCTCCAGCGCCAGGAACCGGCGGTGGCGCGCCCGGCCCGCCTCGGTCAGCGGAAGCGGGTGGCCGGTCACCGGCTCGGCCGCCGGGAACGCCAGGTCCCGGACCGACTCGACCGGCTCCCGCCGGCTCCGCGCGATCGCGGCGTTCTCGAACCGGGCCCGGTCGTTCTGGGCGTCGATGTTGACCGCGCCGACCGTCTCGAAGATCCGCTCGAACAGGTCGCGGACCTCCAGCGTGGTGCGGGCCGCGTCCGCCACGTAGGCGGGCTCGCGGACGTCGGCGCGCCGGACCCGGTCGGTCAGGCCGTCCGCGGCCGAGGTGAACGGCCGCCGGTCGGGTGCGAAGTCCGGCGGCCCGACGACGATCCGGGCCGTCGCGGTGAGTCCCCCCGGCAGGACGACCCGCACCGTGCCGTCGCAGACGTCGTCGACGAGCCCGAGGCTGGCGCTGTTCTCGGCGCCCGCGAACAGGCCGCCCGGGTTGGTGCGCGGGTCGTCGCCGGTCAGCGCGAAGCCGCTCCACATCGACTGCGGGTTGAGGATGAGCCGGTCCGCGGGCAGGACGTAGACGCTCGTCTGCGCCGGGAGGTCCGTCGGGCCGTACACCGCGCCGACGGCCGGGGTGAACCGCAGCCGCAGCTCCGGCAGCTCGGTGTTCGGCCGGGTCAGCTGCACGCTGCCCAGCGGGACGCGGCTGCCGACGGGCACCAGCGGCGTCGCGGCGCCCTCGGGGGAGCGCCCGTCGAGCGGGCGCCGCCCGGTGTCGTCGCCGGCGATGCTCACCTTCGCGGCGATCCGGTCGTCGTCGACCTGCGTGTAGTGATGCGGCTTGAGGTTGGCGACCTCCACCTCCCACCGCACCTGGGAGAGACTGAGACCGAAGGCCGCCAGGACATCGGGGGTGATCGGCCCCTCGTGCGTCACCCCGTCGGTCGTCCACGCGCCGTGCAGCTCGAAGAACGGGCACACCGGGCGGAATCCCGCGGCGTCCTTGAACGTCACCGTCGCCGGCAGCCGGGTGGTGACCGTCCCGTCCTCGGCGACATCGAGGGTCTCGGCCGGCTGGACGATCGTGCGCCCGGTGCCCCGCGGCGACAGGCCGTCGGGGCCCCAGACGTAGTTGTCACAGGGGGTAGGCGACGGGCCCAACCGCCCGTAGGCAAGCGGCGGGTACAGCCACAATTGGTCGATCATCCAGATCTCCTGTTCTCCCGCACCCGCCAGGATGGCCGACGCCCCGAGGAAACGCCGGTCACCCGTGGATTCCCGCGTCATACCATGCGGGAATCCACCATCGTCGATCGCCGGCGTTCACCGGTATTTCCGTCGAACCCGACGGCGCGCCGTGCCTGTTTCGTCCCAAACGTCGCCGCGTCCCAAATGTCATCGCGTCCCAAACGTCGCCTCCCCCGAACGTCGCCGCCCCCCGAACGTCGCCGCCAAGCCGGGTGACCGATCCGGGCGACGGCTCGACGGTGATACGGCGAAACCGTTCGCCGTTACATCTATCACACCGGGTCCGTCATCTACCATCCTGAACCCGCCGCCGCGCGGTGAACTGTCGGACCCGAGACAACGCCGGATTCCGGCCGCCACCGGCCTTCCCGCCGGGCGAGGATCAACCGCTGGGCCAGCCGCCGACCAGACCGGGAGACGCAAGCGACAGTCGCGTCCGGGCCCCGTCAATCCCGACGACTTCGACATAGAACACCGGGCTCGGCGCGATGCACCTCACCCATCCCAGCAAACTCACTACCCATTCCAGCAAACTCACTACCCCATCCCAGCAACTCGCCGCAGGCCGGGCCGCCGGTCGCGGTCAGGCCGAGAGCCGCTGCCGCGCGGCGGGGCCCGGGCGCCGCGCCTCGCCCGGCGTCTCGGCCGCCAGCTGGGCGAGCAGCTCCCGGTCCGCGGGCGTCGCGGGCGTCTGGAGCCAGATGGTGGACTCCGGGTCGTCACCCGGTCGCAGCACCGACAGCATCAGCGAGATGTCACCGAGCGGCGTGGCCGCGCTGACCGTGCGGCCCGTGAACACGCGCACGGACCGGCATTGCCACCAGGCACGCAGCTCGGGGCGCGCCTGTTCGAGCAGCTCCAGCACGGCACGGCCGCGCTGGTCGTCGGGATGATGACCGAGCTGGGCGCGGAACTGGGCGAGCAGGTCCTTGGCCACGTCCTCGGACCCGCCCATCCCGTCCCGGGTCCGGGGCTGCGCCACCAGCATCCACAGCAGGTTGCGCTGGGACTCGGGCACGTCGGCGGGATCCCCCCACAGGACGGTGTAGGCGTCGTTCCAGGCGGTGACGTCGAAGCGCCGGTCGAGTAGCAACGCCGGACAGTTCGGCCAGTTGTCCAGCACCGAACGCAGCGCCTTGACGAGGGTGTGGTGGCGGTCCGCCGGCGGCGTGTGCAGGCCGGCGAGCGCCAGGGCGTGGCGACGACCGTCGTCGTCGAGCCGCAGGGCCCGAGCGACGGCCTCGAGGACCTGCCGGGACGCGGCGACCCGGCCTTGTTCCAGCCAGGTGTTAGGCGAGGCCGAGGCCGGAGAGGGCGGCGACCTCCTCCCGGCGCAGCCCCGGGGTGCGGCGGCGAGGTGTGGCGGGCAACCCGACATCCTCGGGTCGCAGGCGCTCACGGTGGGCACGAAGAAAGAATCCAAGCTCACGCTGGCGGGCGTCGTCGCTCATCGGTTCCAGTCGGATCGGGCGGCCTTGTCGACACCGCCGATCCGGCACATCCGGCACATCCGGCGGGCGGGACAGCATCGACATAGGGACACGCGGTCAGCAGGACTGCTATTATCCTCAGTCGCCAACAACGCCTAACAGCAGTCACCCATGTGATGGCTGAAATCCAGCCACCGCCGCCGGATCAGCGCAGGCCGAAACGGCCGAGCGGACCGTCCAACGCAAGAAGACACAGTCCCATGGTGGCATCGCCCGGCGGCCATGTCCGGCGCTTACCCGGAGAGATCGTGTCATTTACATGATCAAACAACGTCGGCACAAATTTCGATACCCGAAGCAACCTATCGATAACCGCAAGTAATAGACCTGTGATGATCGACTAGAATCCGGATCATCGAAAACACCGACTCGCGGAACGTGTTCATCCCTCCATGGCGCCCGCGGCCACCCCGATCATTCGATTACCCGGTCCGGCGCTCGGTCCAGCGCCGATCCGCGGCCGGATCCGCGCCCACGGCCCGTCCAGCCCGCATGCGGACCGTCCAGCAGTCCGTGCCGATAGGCGTAGAGGCCGGCGCGCAGCCGGTCCGGCTGGCCGATCTTGCGCATCGCACCGGTGAGGTACCGCTTGACCGTTGCCTCGGCCAGGGCGAGCTCGCAAGCGATCTCCGCGTTCGACAGGCCGCGGGCGAGCTGGCCGAGCACCGCGCGTTCCCGGGAGGTCAGCCCGAGGGCCTGCGGTGGCAGTTCGGCCTGGACCGGCGGCCCCGGCACCCCCGTCGGCGGCGGCGCGGGCAGGAAGACCACGCCGCCGAGCGCGGCGATGGTGACCGCGTGGGCGAGGTCGGCAGGCGGAGTGTCCGGCAGCACCGCCCCCGACGCCCCGGTGGTGAGGATCTGGGTCAGTTCGGCGCAGGTGGCCAGCGGCCGCAACAGCAGAACGCGCGTGATGGGGATCCGGTCGGCCTCCGCGCGCAGCCGGCGCACCGCCGCGAGGTCGGTCGCGAGGTCCCCCGCGAGCCCGAGCAGCAGCACCCGGGGACGCGAGCGGCGGATCTGCGGCAGCGCGGCATCCAGCCGGTGGCTGCGGCCGACGACGTCGAGCCGGCAGATCGTCGAGAGCAGCAGGTGCAGCCCAGCCCCGGTCACCGAATGGGCGTGCAGCAGGAACACCGACACACCGCCGTCGATCTCTGTGGGCGTGAGATCCTTGGCGTACGCGGGACACTCGGGCTGCGCGGACGCCTCGGCGCGAACGGGAACCCCGGGACAGACCGGAACCCTGACCCGCGGCGGACCCCCGGAGTACGCGGAGTACGCGGAGACCTCGGCGCGGACGGGAGGGGGCGGGGCGGCTCCGATCGTCATGACTCCGGGTCCTTACCACGAGGAGCGAACGCGGGACGGCGGTATCACCCCGCCGTCCCGCGTGCAGGGGGCTGACCCGACCGTAGGCACCTTCGGATAGAGGCGGTGGTATCGCTAACACCCTCCGCGCACGCCCTCCCCGGGCCCCTCCGTCCGGCCCGACAGCCCCAGTCGTCAGGCCTCAGAGCGGACGGGTGATCAGCTCCCGGATCTGGTCGGTGACAGGTCCCAGGTCGTCCCGGCGGAGCAGGTTGATCCGGTTGCGGGTGATGTCCCCGCGGTGGACGAACTCGTAGAGATCCTGACGCTGCCCGAAACTGTCCGCCGTGAGCTCCCAGGCCAGCCGGAACAGCCGCGACTTCTCCTCGACCGGGAGGTTCGCGCCCCGCATGTACCGGTCGAGGTAGGGCCGCAGGTCAGCGGCGGCGAGGTCACGCTCGCTGGGCTGCATGAGGACACCCGACGGGCCGATCCGCCGCACGATCTCCACTGCCCGGCCGGCGACCTGCGCCGACCACACGCGGCTCGCGTCGGTGTTACCCGGCGCGAGCAGGCCGCCGTCCGTCGTCTCGACCCGGGCCTCCCCCGCGTCGAGGAAGTACCCGACGAGGTCAACGTAGCTCGCCAACTCCCCGAGGTCCTCCTGGACGTGACGCAGCCCCGAGGCTCCGATCGCGTCAGCGAGCAGCGTGCCGACGGCGAGCAGGGTCCGCAGCCGTTCCTGGTAGCGGATGTGGCCGGCGGCCGCGCTCCAGGCGTTGATCCGCCCGAGTCCGACCCGGGCGAGGTTGCCGTCGCGCAGCAGGAACACCCGGTCCCACGGAACCAGCACGTCGTCGAAGAACAGCATGGCGTCCTGCTCGTCGAACCGGGACGCGAGCGTGTGGGCGTGCCCGTACGGCCGGGCCCCCAGCGGCTCCCGACAGAGAATCTTCACACCTGGGGTGGCCAGCGGCAGGCCGAACCAGATCACGAACTGCTCGGCCTCGCGCTGCGCGAAGCTCGCCGAGAGGTACACGAGCACCTCGTGGGCCAGTGGGGCCAGCGTCGTGAGCTGCTTGGCGCCCCGGACGACGACGCCGTCGTCCCGCTCGGCGATGATGCGCAGCGCGAGATCGGGATCGTCCACGGGGCTGGTGGTCCGGTCGATCTGCGGGTCACCCAGAGCGTGGCCGAGGACCAGGTCATTGGCCGCACAGTGCCGGTAGAAGGCCACCGCGTTGGCACCAAAGCCGGCCTGGTTGCGCTCCAGATGGTCCCGGAAGTCGAGCAGGCCCACCGCCACGTTCGCCATGAACGACGGCGACCGGCCGTGCTGACCCCAGGACTCGCGCATCCACACGGCCGTGCTGCGCCGCCGGGCCCGCAGATCGTCCAGCGTGCGCGGCAGCTGGTAGGACCAGCCGACGCGGGTCCCCGCCTCGGGTTCGTGGACGGTGAGCACGTCGCGCAGATCCGGCTCGTGCTGCAGGTCGAACAGCCGGGCCAGCTCGTCGACGGCGCCCCGGAAGGCCGGGTGCGCCGCCACGTTCGCGACCTTCTCCCCGTCGAGCCACACCTCGCGGCCGTCGTTGAGGCTCGCCCGGTACCGCTCCCCGGTCATCAGCCCCTGCGCGGCAGGCGGCGGGATTCCCAGCGGCAGGTCGACCGGGGGCTCGGCCGTCGCACCGGCGGGGTGGTCACCGGCGGGTCGGCCGGGATCGTCGACGGCGCCGGGACGACCGCTGTCGGTCACGAGGGTCATGGCCTGATCTCCGTTCTGTGGACAATATCAGTGACATCAGTGACATCAGTGGCGGTCCAGACGCAGCCACGGTCGACCTGCCCCGGTCCGGCGACCGACCCGGCCACGACGGCCGGCTGGCCGGCCGGAGCGGGCACGGCCACGCCGGCTGACGGGACCGAGGGGTCGTCATGCAGCAGGCGGAAGGCCGGTTCGTATCCCTTGGCCCGGATGTTCGCCGAGAGGGCAGTGGTGCAGAACGAACAGGGGGAGGCCAGGGTGAGGGGCATGCCCCGGGCGCGGGCCTGCTCCCGGTAGTTCCAGATGCCACAGTGCGATATGATCATGGTCGCCCGCGTGGGCTCGTCGGTGTCGACCGCGTAACGGGAGGAGTAGAGATCCGCCTGGCGCGCGAGCCGGTGGACGACGTCGGCGGGCCGGCCGGTCGGCTCGGGCTCCACCTTGCCGAAGACCGAGGCGTTGGCCCTCGCCCAGTCGACGAGCTCCGCCTCGCCCCAGCGCGACACGATGAACCGTTCGATCAGTGCCTGCGCGCGGAAGAACACCCGCTGCCAGGCCGTCGGATCACGATCGTCAGGCGTCGGGAAGTCGGCGAAGATCTTGGCTTGGGTATGCAGCCAGTCGAGTAGACGCAGATCGGCGTGGTGTTCCAGCAGGAACGTCGTCATCCCCGACTCCGCCTCGAGCAGGCGCTGCTGCCACAGGGCTACGCGGTCGTCTCCGGTCATGTCGACGGCCGGAGCAGGGGGAAACGACCCGAACGCCGTCGCTCGCGGGGATGCGCCGGGCGGCTCGAGGTGGGCGTGGGGACGGGTGCCGAGGACCGCCATCGGCACCGGCGCGGCCGAGGACAGGGACATGGGTACGGCCATCGGAGTGGCAACGGCACGGGGCATGTGTGTGGGAGCCTCCACGGATCTCCTGTCCCTGGCGGCCCCGGCTAAGCGGGCCACCGCGACGACCGTTCCGGAGACCGGACGGCCAGGATGAATCACGACGGAAACAACGCTAAGTGCGCGGATTATGTGGAAATACCGACCTTCGGTGCATCTTCGTGCCACTTCCGGCGTCCGTCGCCTCACACGTTGTCGCCGTATGCATCGGCGCCGCACGGTTCGTCCGCCGCCGGCAACTTCGCGGCGAAGGTGCGGGCGGAATGCCGGGTGCGGTACTTGCGGTTCCGGCGAGGGCGCAGCGGATACGCTCGGTGCCTGAGTTTTCCATCGACTTACCCGGGGGGTGGCTGCGGCAGCGGCCGCCTTCCCACCCACGTGATCAGTATCCGGGACGCGTGTAGCTATCAGGACGCGAGCGCCCCTCCGATTCCCCTGACCCCTCAAGGCACCAGTCCCCCCGGAGGTTCCTGATGGCGATGACGGATGATGCCGAGATGCCGTTGCTGCGCCGGCGTCGCCTCGCTCAGAGCCGCACCCTGCGGGACGTGGCGGACGCGGCGCGGGTGTCGATGCCCTACCTCTCGGAGATCGAACGCGGCCTGAAGGAGGCGTCTTCGGAGATCCTCGCCGCGGTCTGCCGGGCGCTGCACATCCGGCTGTCCGATCTGCTGGACGAGGTGCGTCTGGAGCTCGCCCGGCTCGAACCCGAGGTCACCCCCGTGGCATCGCCCGGGTCGCTGTCCGCCGTCCACGGGCAGGCGACACCACTGATCACGGCCCGCGTCCTCTCCGCTGACCTGCACGCCGCCAGCGGCACCACGGCCACCGTCGGCATCACAGGCTCGGCTGGCATCGAAACAACCGGTATCGGCGCAACGGTCGGCGCGGCATTGCCCTTCGGCGTGTCGCCGAACCTGGGACTCTCGCCGAGCTTCCGGGCCGCCGTCCCTACCGGCCGGGTGGTGGTGCCCGGCCCGCGGCGAGCCGCCGTCGCTCCCGGTCCGCGGGGATCGGGGAGATCGGGGGGGGCCGGGCAGGTGGTCCCGGCCCGCAGCCGCCTTCCGGCCGCGGCATGTTCGGCCGGAAGGCGGCCGCCGGCACGCTCGTCGACAGGTCGGCCTGTGGCCAGTCGACGTGTGGCCGGCCAGCCGGCCGGAGCGGCCGACCGCCGGACCGCGCCCGGTCAGGCGCTGCGT